>JAVKCR010000453.1:0-2962 GCA_040222645.1 Rhodospirillales bacterium | reverse complement strand
CGGCCTCCACCTCGTTCTTCCTCGGCGGCGAGCCGGTCTTGTAGTCGATCAGCACGGCGGACCCGTCATCCAGGATGTCGATGCGGTCGGCCTCGCAGGTCAGCGTGAAGGCGCCCGCGGGCGAGGGCAGGTCGATCCGCCCCTTGATCTCGACCAGCGAGCGCGAGATCGCGGCGCGCCGCTCGCGGTCATGGGCGACATACCATTCGGCGACCCGCCCGAAGCGCGGCTTCCAGAAGGCGAGCACGCCCGGCCGGACGCCGAGCGCATCGAACATCTCCGCGCCGATTTCCAGCAGCCGGTCGAGCGCCTGGGGCGGCAGGTCGCCCGGAAACTCCCGCGTGAAGAGTTCCAGCGCCGCGTGGATGGCCGTCCCCTTCTCCGCCGCGCCGGGCTCCGCCTCCAGCGCATCGAGCGCCTTCAGCCGCAGGATGCGTTCCGCGTAGATGGCGTAGGGATCGCGCATCCAGGTCTCGACACGGGTGACCGACAAGGATGTCGGCCTTGCCGCGACCGGCGGGCGCGGCGCGGGCGGCGCCACCGGGATTACTGCGGAGACCCCGTCGAGCATCCGGTGCCAGGCGAGCCAATTCCGCGCCTCGCGGCGGAGCGTCCCCTTGAGGCCGAAACCGTCGAGCAGATTGTCGAGGCGGACGATCCAGCGGGACGCCACCGTGGGCGAGCCGTCGGCGCGGCCGGCGCGGGTCAGGGCGACCTCCGGCTGGCTGGCGAGCTGGGCGAAATCGTGGGCGGCGAGGCCAACCCGGCGGTCCGCCGTCGGCAGGCCGAACTGTCGGCGCATGTCGCGGCTCATCCAGGGGTCGGCGCGGTTTGCCGGCGGCCAGACCTGTTCGTTGAGCCCGCCGAGCACGGTGAAATCGAATTGCTGCAGACGCGCTTCCATCGGGCTGAGGATCGAAAGCCGGGGATGGGCGCCGAAGCGCCGGCGGACGGTCGAGCCGGCCAGCAGCACGGTGAGGATCTCCGACCAGTCGCCGCCGCCGACGGGCGGGAAGGCGCCTGCCGCCTCGCGCAAATTCTCGAAGAAACCGGAGAGCGCCTCGCCGTCGTCGCCGCGCCAGATGCGCGCCGCGCCGGTTTCCCCGTCGGTAGTGGCGACGGCTTCCATGCAGGCGATATGCGCGTCGATGATGGCAGCCGCATCGCCGCCCGCCGCGAGCGCCGCCTCGAAGGCGCCGAGCGGACCGGCGAGCAGGTCGATGGTCTCCGCCAGCGGCGCGCGCTTCTTCTCCGTCACGCCGCGAAGGGCTGCGCGCAGGCCGGCGATACCCTTCGCCGGCGCGGGGCCCCGCAACAGGCCGGTCTCAAGCTGGCGCAGGCGGGTACGGAACGTCTCCGGCGCCAGCCCGAAGGCGGCGAAGGGATGCTTGGCGAGCGCCAGCAGTTCCACCGGCTTGAAATGCGCATCGGCGGCTTCCGCCAGCAGCAGCGCGAACGCGCCGGCAGGGGTCGAGGCGAGCGGCTGGCCGGCGGAATCGTCGACCTCCAGCTCCCAGCGTTCGAGCAGCACCGACACGCGCCGGGCGAGTGCGCGGTCCGGCGTCACCAGCGCCGCGGTGCGGCCGGGAACCGCGACTTCGGAGCGCAGCATCATGGCGATGATGCCCGCCTCCTCCTGCGGGGTCGGGCATTCCACGAGCCGCAGGCCGGACAAGGCCGCCTCTTCCGGGGGCGCGAGATCGCGCCAGCGTTCGGTGGTCTCCGCCGGGCGCAGCGTCTCGGCGATCAGCCGGCGGCGGTCCATCTGCACCGCTTCCGGCTTCGCACCCGGCCAGAGCCGCACCATGTCCGGGGCGACCCCGATATGATCGACCAGGTGCAGCATGCCGAATTGCGGATGGGTCTCGCCGATGGCCCGCGCCTCGGCCGCCGCCATCTCGCGGTCAAAGCCGGGCAGCACCACCCGGCCCCCCGGCAGGGTGGCGACGACCTTCAACAGGTCGGCGGTCGCCGGCAGCGAGCCGGTGGACCCCGCGGCGATCACCGGAAAGGCAGGGGGATGAGCCTGCCAGGCGGCGGCCTGTGCCCCGATCACCGCGTTGCGTCGCGCGACCGAATCGACCAGACCCTCCTCCGCCAGCGCGGCGGGCCAGAAGCTCGTGACGATCTCGAGGAACTGGAGTGTCTGGCGCCAGTGGTCGGCGAAGGTTTCCGGGGCGAGGCCGGCGAGCCTGGAGAAATCGAGCCGTTCGTTCTGGGTCTCGTCGAGCAGGTGGGCAAGCTCGCGGGCAAGCTCGATCGATTGCGCGGCGGAAAGCGGCGTCTGTCCCTGCCGGACGCGGAACTCCCTGACCAGCGCCGACAGCATCAGCACGCGGCGCATTTCCGGCACCGGCGGGGCCTGCGTCAGGTCGCTGTCGCCGGCGAGCGGGGCGGCATCGGCGAAGATCGCCTCGTCCTCGTCGATATCGCCGAGCGGCGTCATGCGTGGCAGCAGCATCGCCCGGCCGCCGCCGAGCCGCAGGAAGGCATCGCGCAGCGACCGGCAGGCACGCCGGGTCGGCAGCAGGATGCGGATTTTCGAGAGTTGCAGCGGATCGTCGCCGCATTCCCCGATCAGGGTGGCGGCGAGCAGATCGACGAACGGCTGTCCGGCCGGGATGGTGTAGAGGTTGGGGCCGGACAGATCGGTCATTTGTCGCTGATCGTCGAAGGATCGCCGAATCGCTGTTCCACCATTCTCAACTGGAACGGTGTGCCGACATGGTGCCATTCGCCGTCATGGGCGATGCCGTAGAGCCGTTCGCGTTCGATCAGACGGTCATAGACCAGGTTGAGGGAGAACGGGCCGTCGGGCGTATCCTCGAACAGGCCTGCGGTGAGGAACTGCACCCCGGTGAAGACGAAGGGGGCGACGTATATCTCGCCGCGCCGGGAGATCTTGCCGAACTCGTCCATAGTGAAGTCGCCGATGCCTTCATAGCCCCAGGCCGCGGCACCC
>JAVKCR010000452.1:0-7298 GCA_040222645.1 Rhodospirillales bacterium | reverse complement strand
GGACTGAACCCGCATCAGGGGGATTGTCCGCAACCGGCCGAAGGTCTAACAGGGTGATCCCCGTCCCTCCCGGAGCCACCGGATGACCGGCTCTCCAGCCCCCGCCAGATGGCAGGCCGCGGTCGCCATCGTCTGCCTGTTGGACGACCCGGTCGTCGTCCCGGGTGTCGCGCCGGGCGTGCTGGTCGGCGCCCTGCTGCGCGAGTTCGCCGCGGGCGGGAGCCGCGGCGTTCACCGGTGCGTAGTTCATCGGCTGGGCGATCGGTGCGCCCGTCACCGGATGGTTGTCCGATCGCATGGGGCGTCGCCGGCCGATACTCGTCACCGCCTCGGTCGCCATGACGCTGACGCTTTTGCTGGTGGTGTTCGCCTCCCCGATGCCGAAGGCGGCGCTTGCCGCGCTCCTGTTCCTCAACGGGGCCGCCTCCTCGACGATGATCTTGACCTTTGCCGCGGCCCGGGCGGCGAATTCGGCCGGCGCGACGGGGCTTGCACTGGGTATCGTCAATACCTGCGTCGTCGGCTCCGGGGCGATCACCCAGCCGCTGCTCGGCGCCATTCTCGACCTGAACTGGGATGGCACCCTCGTCGACGGGGCCCGGGTCTACGACCCCGCTGCTTACGGGATCGCGTTCCTGCCGCTGCTGGCCGCCGGTATCGCGGGCGGACTGGCGGCAACGCGCCTCGCGCCGGTATCGGCCAGGCGGGACCGGGAATAGGTAATATCCGCAACCCGGTCCGATACACGTTGCTTTTGGCAGGCGGCCCGCAAGAATGGCGCCGGTTGTTTGAATTCGGGATGCGGGATGTCGACACACAGGGCAATCATGCTGCCGATGGCGCTGATCATCCTGTTGACCGGCGTCGCCGCCGGCTCGATCGGTTACTTCAATGCCAGCCAGAGCGTCGACGAACTCGCCGGGGAGATCCGGCAGGGACGCGCGCAGGCCATTATCGGCCATCTCGAAACTTTCCTGAGCGCGCCGCAACGGGTACTGGCCCAGAATGCGCGCCTGATCGAGGCAGGAGTGCTGGATCCCGGAAATCCGGAGCAGCTTCAGAAGACCTTTCTCGAACAGAGCGTCTCGTTCCAGGGCGTCACCAGCATCTATTTCGGCAATACCGAGGGCGGCATCGCGGTCGGCGGGCATGAGGGGGAACGGCGGGATACCTATGTCATCGAAACCGACGGTTTCAGGGCGGGGTTCTTCACCAAGACCCGTGTGGACGCCAGCGGTCGGCGCGGCGCGGTCGCGCTCAGGCTTCCCAATTACGATGCACGGCAAAGACCGTGGTACAAGGCGGCGGAACTGGCCAATGACGGGGTCTGGGGCGATCCCTATATCCTCTTCACCGGCCATGACATGGCGATGGCGCCAAGCCGTGCCGTGCGGACGAGCGACGGCCAACTGATCGGGGTGGTCGGAACCGACATCTTCATTTCCGCCCTGTCGGATTTTCTCAGATCCCTGCATGAACAAAGCGGCGGGTTCGCGTTCATCACCGACGATCTCGGGATGCTGATCGCGCATTCCGGCGATGGACCGGCTTTCCGGGTCGAGATGGGTGGCCGTCCGGCCGGCCGCATCCGGGCATCCGAAAGCGATGTGCCCGAGATCGCCGCCACGGCGCGCGCGATCGGCGAGATGCGGAATGGCCGCTATTTTCCGGCAAATGCCGACAGCATGGAGGTTGAGCTTCCGGGCGGCGCGATGACCGCGGACATCCTTCCCTACAGCGACGCCTACGGTTTGCGCTGGAGCGTTATCAACCTTACCCCCTCGGGCGCTTTCCGGAAACCGCTGGAACACAGCGTCATGCTGTGGGCCGGCCTCACGATCGCGTCCATCCTTGGCCTGACGCTCATCGCCGGGCTGCTGGCGCGACGGATCCTCGCCCCGATCGGTGACCTGACGCGCAAGGCGTCGGCGATCGCCGCCGGGGATTTCGATCAACCGGTCACGGTGACGCGCCAGGACGAGATCGGCGAACTCGGTCAGTCCTTCAATGTCATGGCAGCCCGTCTCAAGGAATTGTTCGAGAGACAGCAACAGTCGCGAGCCGAGATCGAGGATGCGTTGTCAAAGGCTGACCAGGATCACCGGATGGCGATCCTGGCCATCCGGGCCTCCCGTGCCGGCACCATGCACTACGATATCGTGCGGGACGATCTCGAATGGGACGCAAGGTCGTTCGAGATTTTCGGCGTTGCGCCGGAGAACTTCGGATTCAGTTATGCCGCCTGGCTGGCTTTGGTGCACCCGGAAGACCGGGCCCGGACCGAGGAGTCGGCAAAGGCCCAGTTTTCCTCGGCTCCGTCGCTCGAACTGCGGTACCGGATCATCCGCCCGGACGGGGTGATCCGCCATATCCTGGCGGTCGCCTCAATCATCCGGGACGCGGAAGGGACGCCGCTGGCGGTCTCCGGCATGCATTTCGATGAAACCGACAGCGTCGAGCAGTCGCTGGCCCTGAAACGGGCGCTGTCCGAGGCGGAAGACGCCACCAAGGCCAAGTCGCATTTCCTCGCCGGCATGAGCCACGAACTGCGGACGCCGCTGAACGCGGTGATCGGCTTCTCGCAATTGCTGAAGCTGGTGCCCGGTTCCAACCTCGATGCCCGCCAGACCGACTATGTCGACAGTATCCTGACCGCGGCGAACCACCTGCTGTCGCTGGTCAACGACATTCTCGACCTGTCGCGGATCGAGGCGAAGGAGATGTCTGTCAGGCTGGAGGATGTCGATGCGATCGCGACGATCCGCAATTGCGTTTCGCAGGTGTCCCCGCTTGCGGCGAACCGGAGCATCTCTATCCGCAACCGGCTGCAGAACGAACTGCCGGTGCCGGTCATGACCGACCCGGTGAAGTTCCGGCAATCGCTCATCAACTTCTTGTCGAATGCCATCAAGTACAACCGCGACGGTGGCGATATCATCATCGACGGGCAGGACCGGTCGAACGGCTATTACCGGATATCGGTCACCGATACCGGTGTCGGGATCTCCGAGCAGGGCAAGAGCCGGATATTCCAGATGTTCCACCGGCTGGACAGCAATTCGCAGATCGCGCGGGAAGGCGCCGGCATCGGCCTTGCCGTGACCAAGATGCTGGTCGAGAGCCTCGGCGGCCGCATCGGCTTCGACAGCGAGGAGAATGTCGGCAGCACGTTCTGGATCGACGTGCCGGACGCCGCGAACGACGAGGTGCTCATCTGGTCCGACAACCTGCGGGTCGGTGTCGAGGCGATCGACAAGGATCACCAGGTCATCTTCGCCCTGGCCAACTCCATCATTCTCGAGGAAAGCGGGATTCCGCAGCTCGACCGGACGCTTTCGGAACTGATCGACTACACGGACTACCACTTCCGTCGCGAAGAACGGATCATGGAGATCTCCGGCTATCCCAAGCTCGCCGATCACAGGAAGTTCCACCGTGAACTGATCCGCAAGGTCAACGAGGTGGCCGCCGAATGGCGCGAGCAGCAGGACCCGGAAACCCTGCATGTCCTGCGCCGTCTGCTGCAACGCTGGTGGATCGGCCATATCGTCAATGTCGATTACGAGATTGCCGAATACGCCGAGGGCTACGAAAAGGAAATCCGTGCCGCGATCCGGGACATGATCTGAAGGCTGCCGGTCAGGCGGTCAGCGCGATTTCGAGCAGCCAGATGAACAGGAACACCAGCACGCCGAGGGCGGCCATGAAGGTAAGGTTGCGTCCATAGGCGAGCCCGCGGGCCGATACGTTGTAGACCCGCGCGGACAGCACGACGGAGAGCGAGGAGAGCGCCAGCATCGATCCGCACATCCAGGCGTAGAGCAGGACCAGGACCGGAACCAGGGGCGCGAGTCCCGGTTCGAACCCATGCAGCACGGGAACGAAGACTGCCGCCGTGACGATGGGATGCAGGGTCGCCATCGCGGCAACCAGGGACAACACCATCAGACCGCCGACCACCAGCATCGGCGGCATCGACCAGAAGATTTCCTCTGCCAGCAGCAGCTCGAGCGCGCCGCTCGCCCCGACCGCTTTGCCGAGCATCATGGCGGAGGCGAACAGCAGCAGGTCGTTGCCCATCTGGTCGAGACCCGTCCAGGCGTTTCCGGAAATGGCCCGCACGCCGCCCCCGAGCCGGAAGAAGATCCAGCCTAGACAGAGCAACGGCATGAAAATCGCCACGGTGCGGATGGTGCCGAGCGTGGTCGCGCTGGCGATGACGGTCACCAGGGCGACCGCCGCCCCGAGCGGCAGGATCAGCGGCCGGAAGCCGGAAAGCGCGAGGCGAACACCCCGTGCGGCCCCCGGCGGACCGAAGGCGGTGACGCCCAGCAGCAGGCCGAGCGCCGACAGCGGCAGCCCGGCGGCGACGATCTGCCAGAGCGGCAGTTCCGGCCAGGCCGTCAGCACGAAGGCCATGCCGACCGTGAAGGGTGACCAGAACAGGACGAGGCTGGTGCCACGGCAATTGGTGCGGGCGGCGCGGGCACGTTCCGCCTCATCGGCGTCCGACGGGGTCAGCGGCGCGAGGATCGGGTACGTCCCCATGATCAGCACCGAGCCGAGAACATGCGCGGCAAGCAGCATGCCGCCGGTACGTTCGCCCTCGCGCATCTTCTCGAAGGCGGTGCGGCTCTGTCCGATCTCCGGGCTCGCCGAAAGGGTGGCGCGGATGAACTGGATCGCCGGCAGGAAGAAGGTGAAGATCAGCGCGAAGGCGACGCCGTCATAGAGCACTTCCCAGAAGCCGGTCCAGGCCGAAATCGCCACCGCGATGGCGGCAACGGTGATGCTGATCACCACCGTATCGCGCCGGCACCTCCCGGTGAGCAGCGACAGGAAGAGATAGCCGGCCAGCAAAATGACACCGGCCGCGGTCAGTTCCGGCGCTTCGGAGAATACGCGGGCAAGACCGATCAGGAACATGGCCGCCATGGCCAGGCGGAGCAGGTTGGTGGCGGAAGAATTCATTGCCGCGGATTGTTTCTCCGAACAGACATTTTGGCCAGCCGATATTTTGTCCGGTCAAATATTCACGAATAACAAGCGCTTGCAATGCCTTCAATCCATGACGTTAATTATCGAAACGGCGCAATAAGCCGTGGGAGGCTCGGCGGCAAAGCCGTCGGAAAAGGGAGATGGAAACGGGATGGCTTCTTACTCGCCTGACCGGGCGTGCCTTGCCGGCAGATTCCCGGTCGCTTCAAATGCAATCACTGCCACGAGTCCGCTCGCATGAGTTCGGGTAGCCCGGAATTCTGCGACGTCACGGTCCATGACACCTTTCCGAAGGTGCTGGCCTACAATGCCGCGAACTGGCCGACCGAGATCGCGATGCGCGAGAAGGATTACGGCATCTGGATCGAATACAGCTGGTCCGACTACAACGAGGCCGTGAAGCAGATCGCCATGGGCCTGAAGGCGCTCGGATTCGAGCGCGGCCAGGTCGTCGGCATGATCGGCGACAACCGGCCGGAATGGGTGCAGTTCGAGATCGCGGGCCATGCGCTCGGCGGCCTGAGCATCGGCATCTACCGCGACTGCATGGGCGACGAGGCGGAATACCTCATCAACTATGCCGAGATCGCGATGATCATGGCCGAGGACGAGGAGCAGGTCGACAAGCTGCTGGATCTCGGCGATCGCATCCCGACTGTCCGCAGGATCATCTATGACGACACGCGCGGGATGGAGAAGTACGACGATCCGCGCCTGATGAAACTGACCGAACTGAAGCGGCTCGGCGCCGAGCGGATCGCCGCGAACGCGGACGAGTACGACCGGGAGGTCGCTCTCGGCAAGGGCGAGGACGTCGCCGTGCTCTGCACCACGTCGGGCACCACGTCGCGGCCGAAGCTCGCCATGCTGCAGGGCGGACCGTTTCTCGGCCATTGCCTGGCCTATCTCGAGAAGGATCCGAAGCTGCCGACGGACAATTACTGCGCCGTGTTGCCGCTGCCCTGGATCATGGAGCAGGTCTATGCCATCGGCCATTCGCTGGTCTGCCGCAATATCGTGAACTTCGTCGAGGAGACGGACACGATGATGGCCGACATGCGCGAGATCGCGCCGAATTTCGTGCTGCTGGCGCCGCGCACCTGGGAAGCGCTGGTGGCCGACGTCAAGGCGCGCATGATGGATGCCAGCTCCCTCAAGCAGCGGCTGTTCGACTGGGGCGTCGCCCGCGGCATGAAGGCCTTCGAGGAGGGTCGCCGCGACTGGCTGACCGATTTCCTGATCTTCAACCCGCTTCGCGACCGGCTCGGCCTCGGCAAGGTCACCTCGGCCGCCACCGGCGGTGCCGCGCTCGGGCCGGAAACCTTCAAGTTCTTCCTCGCCATGGGCGTGCCGTTGCGCCAGCTCTACGGCCAGACCGAGCTGGCCGGGGCCTATACCCTGCACGAGCCGGACGATGTCGATTTCGATACCGTCGGCGTGCCGTTCGACAACACCGAGATCCGCATCGACAACCCGGATCCGGAAGGCGTCGGCGAAATCGTGACGAAGAACGGCGGCATGTTCCTCGGCTTCTACAAGAACCCGGAAGCGACCGCCGCCGACGTGAGGGACGGCTGGATGCATACCGGGGATGCCGGCTACATCCGCCCGAAGGACGGCCATCTCGTCGTCATCGACCGCATTGCCGACCTTGCGGAAACCAATCAGGGCACGCGCTTCTCGCCGCAATTCATCGAGAACAAGCTCAAGTTCTCCCCCTATGTCGGCGAGGCGGTGATCCTCGGCAACAAGCGGGACTATCTCTCCGCCATCATCTGCATCCGCTTCGACATCATGGCGAAGTGGGCCGAGCATAACGCGGTCAGCTTCACCAACTACACCAACCTGTCGGCCCGTCCCGAGATCTACGGAATGATCGAGAACGAGGTGAGGGGCGTGAACGCGACCCTGCCGCCGGCCCAGCGCATCCGGAAGTTCCTGCTGCTCTACAAGGAACTCGACGCCGACGACGGGGAACTGACCCGCACCCGCAAGGTGCGCCGCGGGGTGATCAACGAACGCTACGCGGACATCATCAACACGCTCTATTCCGACAAGGATTCGGTGCATGTCGACACCGAGATCACCTTCCCGGACGGTACCCGGTCACGCATCGTCACCGACCTGCGCGTGATCGACCTCGGGGCGGACGGGGGCGCCGGCGAGGAAGAGATGAGGAAGTCGGCATGAGCAGCAGCGTGAAGGAAGGCGAGGTCCTGCTCGCCGTCGAGAATATCTCGCTGTCGTTCGGCGCGGTGCAGGCGATCTCCAACGTCTCGTTCGACATCCGCAAGGGCGAG
>JAVKCR010000451.1:0-18816 GCA_040222645.1 Rhodospirillales bacterium | reverse complement strand
CCCGGTCATCGAAGCCGCTGGATGGGGGCCGGTATGCAGCAATCCACCGACCACGACGAGATAGTCGAAGCGCTCAGCCGCGGGATATATCTCCCACGGCGCGATCTCGACGCCGCAGCTCGACCGCACCGGGTTGAGGTTGGGGCCGACGATACTCCACTGGCAATTGATCTGGCGGCTGCCGTCGCCATCGTCCGCCGCGAGGCGCAGCGCCTCGACGAAACCGGCGAAGGCCATCAGGGTGAAGTCCGGCAGCAACAGGATGCCGACCGACAGCCGGGCCTTGCCCGCAGGTTCCGCTGGTTGCATGCTGACCGCTCCGCAGTGGCAGAATCATTCCAAACGATGTCGCAAATCTACAGAGGCGCCGTCGGCGGAATGATATCGTCCGCGACACTTACGCTGCTAGATAGCGACATGGCCCACCAGGCAGATTGACGCATGACCAGGTTTTCCATCTTCTCGCTCGTCCGCAATGCCCGCAACTGGCACGCGGACTGGCCGCGCCAATGGCGCAGCCCCCAGCCGAAGCCGTCCTATGACGTGATCATCGTCGGTGGCGGCGGGCACGGGCTTGCCACGGCCTATTACCTTGCGACCGTGCATGGCATCACCAACGTGGCGGTTCTGGAAAAGGGCTGGATCGGCGGCGGCAATACCGGTCGCAACACCACCATCGTGCGTTCCAACTATCTCTGGGACGAGAGCGCGGCGATCTACGAACATTCGCTGAAGCTCTGGGAAGGGCTGTCGCAGGAACTGAACTACAACATCATGTTCTCCCAGCGCGGCGTGATGAACCTCGCGCACAACCTGCATGACGTCCGGGAATCCATTCGCCGGGTCAACGCCAACCGGCTGAACGGCGTCGACGCCGAATGGCTGGATGCCGAGGGCGTGAAGGCATTCTGCCCGGTCATCAATATTTCCCGTGATGTCCGCTATCCCGTTCTGGGCGCGACCCTGCAGCGCCGCGCCGGTGTAGCGCGGCATGACGCCGTCGCCTGGGGCTATGCCCGTGGGGCGGATGCGCATGGTGTCGACATCATCCAGAATTGCGAGGTCACAGGCTTCATTACCGACAACGGCACGGTGACCGGCGTCGAGACCAGCCGGGGCAAGATCATGGCGAAGAAGGTCGGGGTCGTCGCGGCCGGCCATTCCTCGGTTCTCGCCAACATGGCCGGCTTCCGGCTGCCGCTCGAAAGCCACCCGCTGCAGGCGCTGGTTTCCGAGCCGCTGAAGCCGATCGTGCCCTGCGTCATCATGTCGAACGCCGTGCATGTCTATGTCAGCCAGTCCGACAAGGGCGAACTGGTGATGGGGGCGGGGATCGACGGGCACAATTCCTACAGCCAGCGCGGGTCGCTTTCGGTGATCGAGGAACAGATGGGCGCCTGCATGGAACTGTTCCCGATCTTCTCGCGCGTCCGGATGATGCGAAGCTGGGGCGGCATCGTCGATACCTGCCCGGATGCTTCACCCATTCTGTCAAAGACGCCGGTCAAGAACCTGTTTTTCAACTGTGGCTGGGGGACCGGGGGGTTCAAGGCGACGCCCGGTTCCGGGCATGTCTTCGCCCATACCATCGCCACCGGCGAGCCGCACCCGGTCAACGCCGCCTTCACGCTCGACCGGTTCATCTCCGGCAAGCTGATCGACGAACACGGCGCTGCCGCGGTCGCGCACTAGACGAGGTTATCTTCCATGTTCCAGATCCATTGCCCCTGGTGCGGCGAGCGTTCCGAGACCGAGTTCCGCTATGGCGGAGAGGCGCATATCGCCCGGCCGGAGAAGCCCGACGAGTTGAGCGACGCCGAATGGGGCGACTTCCTGTTCATGCGCACCAACCCGAAGGGCTGGCACCGTGAACGCTGGATGCATTCGGCCGGCTGCCGCCGCTGGTTCAACGCCATCCGTAACACCCACACCAACGAGTTCCACACCACCTACAAGATCGGCGAGAAGCCAGCCCTGCCGGGTGAGGAGGAGGTCTGATGAGCCAGCCGTTCCGCCTGCCGGCCGGCGGCCGCATCGACCGGTCACGCACTATCGGCTTCACCTTCAATGGCCAGCAATACCAAGGCCATCCCGGTGATACGCTGGCCTCCGCGCTGTTCGCGAACGGCGTTCGCCTCGTCGGACGCTCGTTCAAGTATCACCGGCCGCGCGGCATCATGACCGCCGGCGCGGAGGAACCGAACGGGCTCGTCCAGCTCGAACAGGGCGAACATACCGAACCCAATCTGCGCGCGCCGCAGGTCGAGCTCTATGACGGGCTGCGCGCCGCCTCGCAGAACGCCTGGCCGTCGGTCGAATTCGACATCGGCGAGATCAATTCCTGGCTCTAGCGCATTTTTGTCGCCGTGTTCTATTACAAGACTTTCCTCTGGCCGGCCTCGTTCTGGGACCGGCTCTACGAACCGATCATCCGCCGCGCCGCCGGACTCGGCAGGGCGCCGGAACGGCCCGATCCGGATATCTACGACCACCAGTACATCCATGCCGATGTTCTGATTGCCGGCGCCGGTCCTGCCGGCATTGCCGCCGCTCTGGCGGCGGCCCGGACCGGCGCCCGTGTCATTCTGGCCGACGAACAGTCGGAATTCGGCGGCAGCCTGCTGCATTCCGGCGACGACGTGGAGGGCATGGCAGGGTCCGACTGGGTCGCGGCGTCCCTCGAGGAACTCCGCCAGCATGAAGATGTCGTTCTGCTGCCGCGCACGACCGTGTTCGGGTATTACGACGCCAATTATATCGGCATGGTCGAACGCCGGACCGATCATCTCGGGCCGCTGCGCCCGAAGACGGTCTCGCGTCACCGCGCCTGGCATGTGCGTGCCGCCCGGGTGGTGATCGCCACTGGTGCGCATGAACGCCCGATGGTGTTCGGCGACAACGACAGGCCGGGCGTGATGCTGGCGGAAGCGGCGCGCACCTACGTCGCCCGCTATGCCGCGAAGCCGGGCGAAAAGGCTGTGCTGTTCGCCAACAACGATGCGGCCTACCTGACCGCGGCCGATCTTGCCGCCAAGGGCATGGGCGTCGGCACCCTTGTCGACATCCGCCGGGACGTCTCGTCTGAGGTCACGGCCATTGCCGGGGGCGCCGGCATCGAGGTGCTGACCGGATCGACGATCATCGGCACGGCGGGCAAGAAGTCGGTTACCGGTGTCGACGTCATGGCGACCACGCCGGACGGCATCGGCATTTCGGGCCAGGCCCGGCGCATCGATTGCGACACGGTGCTGATGGCGGGCGGCTGGAACCCGGCCATCCACCTTTTCTCGCAATCCGGCGGCAAGCTCCGCTTTGACGACGAACGCAGCTGCTTCCTGCCGGAAACCTACGTGCAGCCCTGCCGGGTTGCCGGTTCCGCCAACGGCGCATGGACCCTGGCGGAATGCCTCGCCGAAGGCGCCGCCGCCGGTCACGAGCTCGCCCGTGAAGCGGGCTTCCGGGCCCGTGCACGCAAGGCGCCGCAGGCGGAAGCCTCACGGGCCGGCACCATCGAACCGGCATGGGTGGCGCCGAGCGATCACCCGGTCGGCAAGGGCAAGCGCAAGCATTTCGTCGATTTCCAGAACGACGTCACCGCAGGCGACCTGATGCTGGCTGCCCGCGAAGGCTTTCATTCCGTCGAGCATCTCAAGCGCTACACCACGACCGGCATGGGTACCGACCAGGGCAAGACCTCGAACATCAACGCTCTGGCCATCCTGGCGCGCGAACTGAACCGCGAGATCCCGATGGTCGGAACCACCACGTTCCGGCCGCCCTATACGCCGGTCAGCTATGGCGCGCTCGCCGGGCGCAATGTCGGGCATCTCTCCGATCCGGTCCGCAAGACGCCGATCCACGAATGGCACGAGGCACAAGGCGCCGAATTCGAGATCGTCGGCCAGTGGCACCGCCCCTGGTACTATCCGCAGGTGGGCGAGGGGATCCACGAGGCGGTGAACCGCGAATGCCTCGCCGTCCGCAATGCGGCAGGCGTGCTGGATGCGACCACGCTCGGCAAGATCGACATCCAGGGCCCGGACGCGGCGGAATTCCTCAACCGCGTCTACACCAATGCCTGGCTGAAACTCGGCGTCGGACGATGCCGCTATGGCCTGATGTGCCATGAGGACGGGATGATATTCGATGACGGGGTCACCACCCGTCTCGGCGAGAACCATTTCCTGATGACCACCACCACCGGCAATGCCGCCCAGGTGCTGGACTGGCTGGAGGAATATCTCCAGACCGAATGGCCTGACCTCAAGGTCTATTGCACTTCGGTTACCGAGCAATATGCGACAATCTCGCTCGCCGGTCCGAAAGCCCGCGACATTCTCCAGCCGCTTGTCGGCGACATGGACCTGTCGAACGAAGCCTTCCCCTTCATGTCGATGCAGGAAGCGGAGGTGGCCGGGGCGCCGGCGCGAATCTGCCGGATCAGTTTCACCGGCGAACTCACCTTCGAGATCAACGTGCCGGCATTCTGGGGCCGCGCGGTCTGGGACGCCGTGATGCAATCCGGCGAGCCCCACGGGATCACCCCCTACGGTACGGAAAGCATGCATGTGCTGCGCGCCGAACGCGGCTTCATCATCGTCGGGCAGGAAACCGACGGCACGGTGACGCCCTACGATCTCGGCATGGACTGGATCGTCTCGAAGCAGAAGCCGGACTTCATCGGCAAGCGCTCCTACAGCCGCGAGGATACCGCGCGTACCGACCGCAAGCAGCTGGTCGGCCTGCTGACCCTCGATGATCCGAAGGAGGTGCTGCCGGAAGGCGCGCAGGTCACCGAGGTTGCCCGCGGCACTCCGCCGGTGCCGATGCTGGGTCACGTCACCTCCAGCTACTACAGCGCCAATCTCGGCCATTCCATCGCCATGGCGCTGATCAAGAACGGCCGGGCGCGGATCGGCGAGGAACTGTTCGCGCCGCAGGAGACCAAGGCGATCCGGGTGAAAGTCGTGGAACCTGTATTCTTCGATGCGAAGGGAGAACGGACCAATGGTTGACCTTGCGCTTCGCCGCAGCGCGCTCTCCGGCTGGGAGCGCAAGCTCGCCAATTCTGACATCGACGGCATCTGCACGCTGCGTGAAATTCCCTATCTCGGCATGGTCAATCTGCGCCTCAATCTCTCCGGGCGCGGTACCGCGAAGGCTGTCGAGGAAGCGATCGGTTTCCCCTTACCGAAGACGCCCAACACCGTGACCGAACGTCTCGGCTCCCGCGCGCTCTGGCTCGGACCGGACGAATGGCTGATCGTCACGCCGGACGGTGAGCAGCAGGCGACCATGGGCAAGCTGCGCGTCACGCTCGGCAGCCGGCACTTCGCTCTCACGGATGTCAGCGCCAACCGTACCACGCTGCAGCTGACCGGATCGAAGTCGCGGGAAATCCTGCAGAAGGGCTGCCTGCTCGACCTGCATCCATCGAAGTTCGAGGCGAACCAATGTGCCGGAACCAATCTCGCGCGCAGCCAGGTCATTCTCGAGAAACTCTCGGACGAGCCGGTCTGGCGGATCTACCCGCGCTGGTCGTTCGCGAACTACCTTGCGGACTGGCTGATCGACGCGATGATGGAATACCGCACGCAATTCTGATCATTTTCCGGACAGGTCCATCATGCATGTAAGCGTCTTCGACCTGTTCAAGATCGGCATCGGGCCGTCCAGTTCCCACACGGTCGGGCCGATGAATGCCGCGGGCGATTTCCTCCTCGACCTCGAGGCGAGGGGGCTGCTGGAGAAAACCGCGCAGGTCCGCGTCGACCTTTACGGCTCCCTGGCGTTGACAGGCAAGGGGCATGCGACCGATATCGCGATCATGCTGGGGCTGGCCGGCGAGCGGCCGGCAACCGCCGATCCTGACACTATCGGGGCGACCATCCAGACCATCCGCAGCAGCAGGACCCTGCCGTTACTGGGCCGCCACGCGGTGCCTTTCGTGGAATCATCTCACCTCGTCTTCAACAACGATGAATTCCTCGAACAGCATTCCAACGGCATGACCTTCCGCGCGTTTGACGAGAGCGGTGCGGAACTCCATTCCGATACCATGTTCTCCATCGGCGGCGGTTTCGTCATGACGGCGGAGGCGATCGCCTCGGGAGACGATGCGCGCGGCGTCAATGTCGCCGTGCCCTACGATTTCGGTTCGGCGCGCGAGTTGCTGTCGATGGGAAAGCAATCCGGCCTCTCGATTGCCCAGATCATGATGGAGAACGAACGTGCGCTCCGGTCGGACGACGAGATCGCGCAGGAACTGGATACGCTCTGGGAAGCGATGAGCGCCTCCGTCGAACGCGGTTGCCGGGAGACCGGCATCCTGCCGGGTGGCCTCAATGTGAAACGCCGGGCGGCCTCCATGCACCGTGACCTGATGAAGCGTCCGGAGGCGATGCTGAAGGACCCGCTGACGATCCTCGACTGGGTCAACATGTGGGCGCTGGCCGTCAACGAGGAGAATGCCGCCGGCGGCCGGGTGGTGACCGCACCGACCAACGGCGCGGCCGGCGTCATCCCGGCGGTGCTGATGTATTACGACCGCTTCATCCCGAACTCGACGCCGGAAGGTATCCGGAAATTCCTGCTGACGGCGGCCGCGATCGGCGCGCTCTACAAGAAGAACGCGTCGATATCGGCGGCGGAAGTCGGCTGCCAGGGCGAGGTGGGCGCGGCCTGTTCGATGGCCGCAGGTGCCTTGACCGCGGCTCTCGGCGGCACCAACGAGCAGGTGGAGAATGCCGCGGAAATCGGCATGGAACACAATCTCGGCCTGACCTGCGACCCGATCGGCGGGCTGGTCCAGGTGCCCTGCATCGAGCGCAACACCATGGGGGCCGCCAAGGCGATCAACGCGGCCCGCCTGTCTCTGCGCGGAGACGGCAGCCATTTCGTACCGCTCGACGATGTCATCGAGACCATGCGACAGACCGGCTTCGACATGCAGACGAAGTACAAGGAAACCTCGCAGGGCGGTCTCGCGGTCAACGTCGTCGCCTGCTGACAGTCATATTGCTGTCATCGACACCGCTTGCTATCGGCAACTTGCGCGGCTGACAATGCTGCCGATTCCGCCAGATCGTTGCCGTAATAGCGTATTGCAGGAGAATTTGTGATGGATGGACTGATGGTGCTTGCGGCGGACCCGGCCGCCTGGGTCGCCCTGATGACCCTCATCGCCATGGAGGTCGTTCTCGGGATCGACAACCTGGTCTTCATATCCATTCTGACCAACAAGCTCGATCCCTCGACCCGGGAGAAGGCGCGCAAGATTGGCATCAGCCTGGCCCTGATCATGCGCCTCGCGCTGCTCGGCACCGTCGCCTGGATCGTGCAGCTGGTCGAGCCCGTCATCGAACTGTTCGGGCAGGCATTCTCCTGGAAGGACATCATCCTCATCGCCGGCGGGCTGTTCCTGGTCTGGAAGGCGACGAAGGAAATCCATCACAACGTCGCCCATGATGACGAGGTGGACATGTTCTCGCCGCCGGCGAAATCGGCGACCTTCACCGTCGCGATCACCCAGATCCTGATCCTGGACCTGGTGTTCTCGGTCGACAGCATCATCACGGCCGTCGGCATGACGCCGCATCTGCCGATCATGGTCATCGCCGTCGTGGTAGCGGTGGCCGTGATGTTCTTTGCCGCGACACCGCTCGCCAATTTCATCGAGGCCAATCCGACCATCGTGATGCTGGCGCTCGCCTTCCTGATGATGATCGGCATGACCCTGATCGCCGACGGTTTCGGCGTCCACGTGCCGAAGGGCTATATCTACGCGGCGATGTGCTTCTCTGCCCTGGTCGAGGCGCTCAACATGTTAGCCAGGACACGGCGCCAGAAGAAGCGGGCGTCGGCCGGTGCCTGATCCAGGCTGCGCCGGCGAACACGAGGTTGGTTGGCGGACCGGCTCGATGCTGAACCCGCACCGGATTTGATCAGGCGGCGTCGACCTGCTGTTCGCGTCGGAACTGCTGCGGCGGCCGACCGGCTTTCCGGGCGAAATAGCGCGAGAAATAGCAGGGGTCGGTGAAACCGAGTTCGTAGGCGATTTCCTGCACGGATCGTGCCGAAAACAGCAGGTAGCGACGGGCTTCCTGCATGATACGCGCGCTGATCAGGCCGCTGACCGGATGCCCTAATTCTTCCCGGCAGAGCCGGTTAAGGTGGGTGGGCGAGACGCCGATCTCCGACGCGTAGAAGGAAACCGGCAGATGGTTCCGGTAGTGCTCGTTGACCAGGGCTGCCACGCGGGACAAGCGTTCGTCGGTAAGGTCGTCGCGGTGAGCGGCCGTTCCGGCATTGGCGAGTCCGCGGCGATAGACCTGCATCAGCAGGTGGCGGAATCCGATGTCGAGACAGAGATCGCGGTCCTGGCGGCGGCCGGCATATTCGCAGGCAAAGCGGCGTATGCTGTCTTCCAGATAAGCCCGGTCGGCATCGTCGGTAGCGAAACTGACGACCTGGATGCGGTCGAACCACCTGGCGATGCGGGCGTCTTCCGGGAACAGGCTGGCCGCCCCGTCGGCAAGTACCGTCAGCACATGGCCATCGATGTCTTCGGAAAAACTGAAGCCGTGCACTTCTCCGGCCGGGATGACGATCGCCGTCCGCGCCTCCTGCCGGAAGGTCTCCCCGTTCGCGACGGTCATGCTCTCCCCGTTTGAAATGTACAAGAACTGCAGGAATCGCGAATGGCGGTGCGGCCTGATGCGCCAGGAATAGCCAGCACTTCGCGCTGCTATGGTTTCACAATGCAGGAAGTAATCCCCGCCTTTCGGGACCTTCTCACCGTATAGTTCGTAGACCGGAATGGTCATGGATTATGCCCATAGCTGCTGCAATGTTCGATATGTCCAATATTATGCGGGGTGCGTCCATTTCATTCAATCCGCACTTCCGGTTAGTTTCTGACCGAAGAGCGAACAGGGATACGTCATGCGGACACAGGTTGCGATCATCGGGTCCGGACCGTCTGGTCTGCTGCTCGGGCAGTTGCTGACCAATGCCGGTATCGACAATGTCATCTTCGACCGGGTGAGCGCGGAATATGTGCTGGGGCGGGTTCGCGCCGGCGTACTGGAGATGGGCGCCGTCGCCATGTTCGACGAGGCCGGTGTTTCGGAACGCCTGCATCGGGAAGCGCTGTTGCATGACGGCTTCGAAATCGCTTTCCGCGACAGCTTGCACCGCATCGATCTCGCCGCGCACACCGGCGGCAAGCAGGTCACCGTCTACGGCCAGACCGAGATCACTCATGACATGATGGATGCACGCAACGCCTCCGGCGCGCTGTCGGTGTACGAAGCGGAAGATGTCGCCGTGCATGGCTTCGACACAGCCTCGCCCTACGTCACCTGGCGGAAGGACGGCGCCGAACACCGCCTGGATTGCGATTACATCGCCGGCTGCGACGGCTATCACGGCATCTCGCGCAGATCCGTTCCGGCCGGCGCACTGAAGACCTTCGAGCGGGTCTATCCGTTCGGCTGGCTCGGCCTGCTCGCCGACGTGCCGCCCGTGCGAGACGAACTGATATACGTGAACCACGACCGCGGCTTCGCGCTCTGTTCGATGCGGTCGCGCAACCGCAGCCGCTACTACCTGCAATGCGCTCTCGACGACAAGGTGGAGAACTGGTCGGACGGGATGTTCTGGGACGAGCTGCGTCGTCGGTTGCCGGTGGAGGTGGCGGACAATGTCGTTACCGGGCCGTCCTTCGAGAAATCCATCGCACCGCTGCGTTCCTTCGTTGCCGAGCCGCTGCGCTTCGGCTCGCTGTTCCTCTGCGGCGATGCGGCGCATATCGTGCCACCGACGGGTGCCAAGGGCCTCAACCTGGCCGCGAGCGACATACGTTACCTGTTCGACGGACTGCGCGACCACTATCTCGACAAGTCGTCCGCCGGCCTCGATGCCTATTCGGAGAAGGCGCTCCGCCGGATATGGAAGGCCGAACGATTCTCCTGGTGGATGACCCAGATGCTGCACCGGTTTCACGAGACCGAGGATTTCGGTCAGCGCATCCAGCAGGCGGAGCTCGACTATGTTCTCGGCTCCGATGCGGCCATTGCCTCGCTCGCCGAGAATTATGTAGGCTTGCCTTACTGAAACTATTCGCCATATGACGCGTTGATGCCGGTAGCGTCCATCCGGGACGGGAAGGGAGTTGATCGACATGTCGCTGCTCGGAAACTGCAAGGTCTCGCTCGCCGCCGCGGCGTTCTGCGTCTCGGCATCCGCTGCCCAGGCATCTGAGCCGCAACAACATCCCGTCAGTATCGGCTATGAAGTCTATTTCAGCGGCATGCATATCTTGTCGGTCGACGCCGAACTGCTGAACGCGCCGGACCGCTACGAACTCAAGGTTACCAGCGCCACTCGCGGCATTACCGACTTCTTCGTCGGCTGGAAAGGCGAAGCAATCAGCCGGGGCACGCTGGCCGGCAATCTCGCCGTGCCTCAGGGCTACACCAACCGCGGTGTCTGGAAGGGCAAGACCCGGAACATCGACATCGCCTACCGGCCTGACGGCGAAGTGGAAAGTTACAAGGTTGAACCGGAACCCGACCCCGAGAAAGTGAACGACCTGCCGGAGAATGCCGAAGCCGGCACGATCGACCCGCTGTCGGTCATCGCCCAGGTGACCCGCGCCCTCAACAAGGGCGGCGATTGCGGCGGAAATTTCGCCGTGTTCGACGGTCGCCGGCGCTACGACGTCGATGTCGCCGACAAGGGCATCGAGAACATCGCTCCCAACGATTATTCGATCTATTCCGGCGACGCCGTCGTCTGCGATCTCGTCATCACGGTGCTGGGCGGCGACCGCAAGGAAAAGAGCAAGTATGCGGCGACGGCCCGGAACCGCCGGGTCTTCGTTGCTGCCCCCGTCGACAGCGCACCGGCCATTCCGGTCCGGCTGCAGATCGAGACCGATTACGGCACCCTGATGGCCCACCTGACCCGCTTCGGACCGCGTACCGATATGCCGGGGCAGACCGCGTCGAGGTAAGCGGATCCTCATCCTGAACTTGTTTCAGGACGAGGGTGCCCTCAACCACACGACGCTCTCCCGTGCCGCGGCAAGGGCCGCATCCTCGTCCGCGAATTCCCGGTACATGTGATAGCCGATGGCGAACCAGCCGGATGCGTCCTCGACGTCGCGGCGGTATTCCTGGAAGCCGAAACTGCCATTCGCGCGGATGAATATGTCGACGCAGAGCGCTTCGGTTTCATTGTTGATTGAACGGACGACACGGCCGGGCTTGGCCACGGTTATTCCTCGAGCGCGTGCGTCAGCAGCGCGTAGAGCTTGCCCGGGTCGGAGCCGAAGAAGATCGGTCCGAGCAGTTCGTCGCGGCCCGTACCCTGGCTGAGCTTCGCGAGTTCCTCGAATTCGGCGCGGTAGCGATCGACCGCCTCGCGGAAGCTGACATCGGCGATGTATTTCTTCTTGATGGCCGGCAGACGGTACTTCTCGCGCATGGTGATGATGCGGCGGATGAAGACGCCGGGATCGCCCGCGTAGTAGCGGTCCCAGGTGCGGTCATCGATATCGCGTTCGAACATGCGGGCGAGGTCGACGGCCAGTGCGTTCAGCGTCTCGATGATGAAACTCGCCTGGCGCATGGCGGTCTGCAATGCATCGACCCGGCGCTTTTCGCCAAGTGAATCGATCTGGGTCTGGGCGCCGGCCGACGCCTCGATCAACGCTGTCGCCTGTTCCTCGAAGTTCGCAACCATGCGCTTGGTCTGGTCGGAAACCTGTGCCGAGATGCGCTGCAGCCTGTCGGCGCCCTGGCGTGTCGTGTCGGACCAGTTCGTCGCGCTCTGTATGGCCAGTTGCGAGGCATCCTTCAGAGCCTTGGTCTGCGCCTCGATCATCGCATGGGTATCGCGGCCGGTCTCGGCGGAGGCTTCGTGGATCGCCTTCAGTTTCTCGGCGAACATGCGCAGCCGGTCCCCGGCCTGGACGATCGCCTCGACCGACTGGTTCGAATCCCCGCGCAAGGCGGCCGCCTTGGCGATGAACCCGTCGGAGGCATCGGTGATCTCCTTGCCGGTTGCGGCAACCGCATCCCTGAGCGCCTTGCGCTCCTCGGATATCGCCCGGGTTGCGCGGTTGATGTCGTCGCCGGCGCGCTTGGCGGATTCCCCGACCTCGGTCAGCATCTTCTTCAACTCGCCGCCGCCGCCGGAGACGTGGCTCGCCGCGTAGCTGGTCGCTTCAGCGACCTTCTGGATCGATTCCGCCAGCGCCGCCACCCGGTCGGTGGTCTCGCCGGAGATCTCCGACAGCTGTGCCACCCGTTCGCCCACCGACCCGGAGACATCATCGAGGCGAGCGCTCATTTCCTCGGTCAGCGTGGAGAGCAGGCGGCACTGGTCGCGGAAGGTCTGGGCGACATCTTCCATGCGGCCGGCTGCCTGCTCGGCATTGCGGCTGACGGCCTGCTCGCCGAAGCGCAGCAATTCACTGACCGCGGTGAGACGGTCGGAGGCATTCTCGGTGACCGTCTCGACGGTCCGCATCTGCCCGCTCAGGCCGTCGCCCAGAACCTTCAGGCTGTCGCTGCTGTCGCGACTGACCTCCCCGATCTCCTCGGCCTTCTGCTTCAGCGAGGTGAAGGCGGCCTGGATTTCGGAGACCACCTCGTGCGAGGCGTTGGAGAGCAGGGACTTGCCGTCCGTGAACATCTTGGTCGCGAGATCCATGCGGCCGTTGGCGTCCTCGACGGCCCGGTTGAGGGAGGTCGAGGAATCGCGCAACACGTCGCTGACGCGCTTGATCGAGGCGCTGCCGCCTTCCGACCGGGACGCGATCTCGGCCTCGCGGTCGGCGAGCGCCTCGGCGACGGTCCGCAGCCGGCCAATGGCGTCCTCCGCCGCAGCGTTCAGGCTCGACAGCTGGCTGGCCATCAGAGATCCGGTCTCGCGCATGCGCGCGGACGCCAGCTCCGACGCCTCATCGATCGCCTCGGCCTGGGATTCAAGCCCGTTGCGGGCTTCCGCCGCGTTGGACGCCACGTTCTTCGCGACCAGCACGAGGCCCTGCGAATAGCTCTCGATCATGTTACCGACCTCCTTGATCCGGCCGGCGACGCGGTCGGCGGTGTCGGAAAGGGGGCGGGTCTGCTGCGTCGTCGATTTCTCGGCGATGGAGGTCTGGGTGGTCATCGCGACCGAGATCTTCTCGAGGTCCTGGGCGACCGACGAAATTGCCTCGCGGGCGCCGATGGCCTGTGCCTCGAAGGCAACGGCTGCCTTGGAGATGCGGGCGGTCTCTTCGCGCAGGATGGCGGCCGCGGCTTCAGCGCCTTCCCGGGCGCCGGTCACGGAACGGTCGAGCACCTCGGATTCCCGGCGGAAGGCGGAGCCAACGGCGGTGATGTCCGAGGCGAATTTCTGGGCCTGGGCCGATGCGGAGGCGGTCTGGCGCTGCAGGGCGTCGCCGACATCCTCGATCCGGTTCCTGGCCGCGGCGGCGCCTTCGCCGAGTGCCGATATCTGCTTTCGGAAGCCGAGTTCCAGCGATTCGATGGCTTCCGAGGTGCGTGCGGCGACGGCGTCGAATTCCTTGCTCTGCGCCTCGACCGAGGATTGCACGGTCTTCGCCCGCAGCGACACCTGGTCGGCCTTCTCGCCCAGCATGTCCACCTGGGCCTCGAGCGCCCTCGATATTTCGCGGGTCTTGCCTTCGGTGACTTCCGCCGCACCCGTGAGCAGCACCGTCTGTTTCTGCAGGATGGCGCTTGCCTTGTCGGCCCGGTCCTCCGCCATGTCGGCGGCTTCGGCGGACGCGGCGAACTGGCGCTTCAGCGATTCCTCGATATCGCGGGTGCGCTCCGCCGTTTCGGCAGCCAGCTCGCTGAGCGACGCGGCGCGTTCCGCCATGTCGGCGTCGAGATGCCCGGCACGCTTGGCGAAGGCTTCGAGATCGGCGGTCAACCGGTCGGAGGCGTTGCGCAATTCACCAACGGCACGTTCCGTCTGTTCGAGGACCATGCGGTTGGCCTGCTCGATATGGCTGACGCTGCCGCTCATCAGCTTCTCGGCCTTTTCCGCCGAGCTTGCCGCCTTGTCGGTGGCGCGCACGGCATCTTCGGCGACCGATTTCAGCGTATCGCTGATCGCCAGCGCGCGCTTGCCGGATTCGCCCGCCTTCTGCAGGTGGATATCCAGCGATTTCGAGGCCGACGCCGAACGCACATCGATCTGGTCGGTCAGCGTCGCGAGATCATGCAGCTTCGAGCCGAGCGCCGCATGCAGGGCGCTTGCCTTGTTGACCGCGCTGTTGGTCGCTTCCTCGAGTGCCTCGGCCTGGCGGCGGAGGGATTCCTCGATCTCGCGCACCCGCAGTTCCGCGAACTCCTCCGGATAGGTGAGGCGGCGAAGGTGATGTTCGAGGCGTTCGGTAACGCGCTGCAGTTTCAGGCCACGGTCCAGGTAGCCGACCGTGAGCCAGATCAGGGCGAGCGGGGTGGAGAAAGCCGCACCGCCGGTCAGCAGTTCCACGGTCTGGAAGACCGGCAGCAGGTTCCAGCCAATCTCGAGGGTGACGTACCAGGCGCAGATACCGATCCAGACAAGGCTCAGACCGAAGCCGGTCAGCAGCATGCCGCGGTTCGCCTTCTGCCGCGGTATGTCCTCGACCAGGGGTGTCGTCTTGCGGTCATAGAACGGCGTTTCGGCCGGCCGGGGAACCTGCATGTCGGTCAGCGGCGAGGGTTGACGGTTGGTCTTACCGTCCAGCCCCAGTTCGACAGCAAAATTGTCGGTGCTGCCGGGACGCTCCGCCATTCGGTTCTCCTGATTTCTCGCCGTTTTCCTTGTCAGGCTACAGCGTAGGCATATGCGTGTTGCGGTCAATTGCGAACGCATCGGCCGAAAGCCGTGGCGTCCCGGTTGAACGGGGAACCGGGGTGACCGACCGGCACCGGCACAAGGCCCGCCGGCCCGATAATTGCGGCAGGATCTATAGCGTTGTCGTTTCACCGGCCTAGAAACCGGAAGGGAAAGTTAACGGGTAGCGATGTGCGGTGCGTTTTGCCTTGCAGGTCTCGGTTCCTCATTAACCTCGCGCATGGTGTGATCTTGGGGGCTTCAATCAATATTCATAGATCGGTCCTGGTGCGTTACCCATAGCCGTTACCCGAAATTAACATTTTATAAATAATTGAAATCATGACATTCTTCTGGGTAGCAAATAGCCCCGGAGCTACCCCGGAACATGAAGTTCACCGATGAAGCCGTTGATGCGCTTGAAGCTCGCCGCTCGCGGTACGAGGTCTGGGGCGACGATCTGCCGGGGTTTGGCATCCGTGTCGCGCCTTCCGGACGCAAGTCGTGGATCTACCTTTACCGCTATCAGGGTCGACCGCGGCGTCTGACCCTCGGCGCCTATCCGGCGCTGTCTGCGACAGAGGCAGGCATTCTCTATGACCGCGCGCGCGCGCTGCTGGCCGAGGGCAGGGACCCGGCGGCCGAGAGCCTGGAGAGGGCGGCGAAGGCGCCCCTACAGGGCGAATCTGCGCGACTCGACATGTCCGGCAAGTCCCGCAAGCCAACCCGTCGCCGTCCGGCGCGGCGTGCGGCCGAAATTTACGGGGACGACCCCGACGACGAGGAAGAAGAGCTCTATTCCGCCGATGACGCGATCGACGAGACGATCGACGAGGACGGGGTTCTCGAACTCCTCGAGGATGACGACGATGACGAGGACGATGCGGACAGCATCAGCCGGGCCGCCTACGAGCGCCGCCTCGCCGAGATCCAGGCGCTCTGGACGAGCGCGCGGCAGAACATGCGGGTGGTCGACTGGCTGATGCCGCCGATGCCGCCGCCGGAGGCACCCGATATCCCGCTTTCGGCGATGAAGGCGCAGCACGACAAGGTTTCGAATACCATCTCGAAGACCTTCAACATTCTCGGCGCCTGCAGCCTGTTCTTCGTCATCACCCTGGCCGCGCCGGACATCAGCTTCATGGCGGCGGATGCCCGGGTGCAGATGCCGGTGATGAACTTCGCCATCTCCTTCGACGCTTTCCTGCTGATCGGCCCGGTGCTGCTGACCGCGCTGACCATCTACCTGCATATCTTCATCCGCCACCAGCGGCGCTTCTCGGCGATACCGCAGGAACAGCAGCTGCCGACGATCTTCAACATCTCAGATGGCGCGCCGAGCCTGATTACCTGGGTACTGTTCTACTGGATGCCGCCGCTGATCATGGGGGTGTTCGCCTGGCGGGCGCTGCCGCGCGCCCTGATGGGGCCGGTGATGCTGGAGGCGACGGTGATCATGGCGGCGGCGTTGCTGTACCTGCAGGGGCGGCGCTGCCATCCGACGCGGCGCAGATGGGCGGTCCCGGCGCTCTCGACCGGCATGGTCGGGCTGATCCTGTTCGGTCTCTATGCGGCGTTGATCGAGGTGCCCTTCCATCGCGACCTCTACCTGTTCCGGGGTGACATGACGGAAAAGGACCTGCGCGGCTTCGACCTGGAATATGCCTACCTGAAGGAAGCCAAGCTCGACCGAACCAACCTGCAGGGCGCGCGGATCAGTCATGCGGTGATGAGCGAGGCTTCGCTGTCCGGGGCCGACCTGCGCGAGACGCGGATGCAGCAGACCGATGCGCGGGGATCGCGGTTCGACGGCGCGAACCTGACCGATGCAGATCTGTCGGGCGCCGACCTGCGCGGCGCCTTTCTTTCCGGTGCGATTCTGGAACATGCCAATCTTGAACGGGCGCGTCTCGAAGGCGCCTTTTTCGAGCCGGAGCGCCTCAAGACCGCCTGCAACTGGATGCTGGCCGATTTCGGGCCGGAGCCGCCGGGCTACCTGGGGTTGCCGGACAACCTGGCGCAACGGGTCCAGCGGTCGGATTTCAGCCTGACCTCACTTGACGATATGCGTCTTTGCGACGTGGAGATGCGCAACGCAAACTTCGACAAGACAAGTTTCCATGGCGGCAATGCGGAGGGCGCGGATCTGCGCAACCTGAGCGGCAACAGCATTCTCGCCATGAATGCGAGCTTCCTGGGCGCCGATCTGCGCAATGCATCCTTCGTCGATGCGGAACTGAGCGGTGTCGCCTTCGGACAGGCGCAACTCACCGGCGCCACTTTCCGACGGGCCAGCCTGCAGGGTACGAATTTCAGGGCAGCGGTGCTGCGTGACGTGCGTTTCATCGGCGCCAGCCTGGTCCGGGCCGATTTTCTCGACGCCGATCTTACCGGCGCCTCTTTCCGCAGTGCCGATCTCGATCAGGCCGATTTCACCGACGCGGTACTCATCGAGGCGGATCTCAGGGGTACCGAGAATCTCACCTGCAACCAGCTCGTGCTGGCGCGGGACTGGGAACTGGCGCTCCGGGACGAGGCACTTGCCTGCGGTGCGCAGATACCGAAGGCGCCGGACTGATTCCGGAATTCAGGTGCGCCAGGGGGACGGGAGACCGGCCGGAATGTCCGCGGCTTGCGCGGCCGGGAAGGTTCCCTCGATCGCCATCGAGAGCAGTTCCCCGAAGCATTCCGCGATGAGGTCGCGTCTGTAGCGGGTGGCGATCTCCGTCCGTTCCAGGATAGCGGTCGGCGGAAAGGCCTTGGCCGCGAAATCCGGCACCACGACGGAATCCCATACATTCAGGCTTTGCCCGCCATGTGCGGCGCGGCCCGCGAAGATCGAGTAGATCGGTATGGCGTCCGGGTCGGGCCGGCAGAACAGGGCGTTCATCTCGGCGGCCACCCGCTCGACGACCAGGGCGTAGCAGCCGGCATCGCGAACCGAGCGGGCGAGGGCGAACAGCGCCTCGCGTTCGGCATCGTCCTGTCCGTAACGGCGGTTCTCGGCCTTCTGCGGCGTATAGCCGATATGGCCGAGCACCGGGATGTCCTCGGCATCGAGGGCTTCGATGATCGGCAGAAGGACGGGATCATGTACCTCCACCTTCACGCTGTCCGCCCCGTCCGAGATGAAGTTCCGTGCCGCGGCAAGGGCGGCCTCGACGCTGTCCAGCGTGCCTTCCGGCATGTCGGCGATCAGGAACGGGCAATCCTCTGCCGGGAATCCGCGATCGCGGGCCGTGGCGACGTCGCGCACGAGACCCCGCAGGGTTTCGAGGAATGCAGGGCGTTCGTCTACCGCCAGGTTGGTCGATGCGCGGCCGAGATGGGTCATCAGGTAGGAATCGGCGACCATCAGGCTTTCGACGCCGCGGAACCAGCCGCTGCCGCGCAGCCGGGCATCCGCATCGGCCACCGCGTCGGCTTCCTCCCCGGTATAGAGATTTACCTTGATCCCGATGGCAGCGGGATCGGCGCGCAGTCGGGACATCCGTTGCCGGATTTCGTCAAGTTTCATGGTCACCCTGGATGTTCGGTCAGCTTCCGCTGCCCGCAGGCGCGAACTGACGGGCGTCTTCCTTCGGTTCGGCGATCTCGGCGATTTTCAGGACATCCATCGGCGGGTAGATGCCGAGGGCGTCGGCAGCGTTCATGTTGAGCACCAGCGAGAAACGGCTGAGATACTCGATCGGCATGTCCTGCGGGCGCTGATGATTGACCAGGATCCGTTCCGCCTGAAGGCCGGAGAGGCGGCCGATATTGTAGTAGCGGCTGATAAGTCCCATCAGTACGTGGGACGGCTTGTCGTCTTCCTGTTCGAGCGAACCTTCCGCGGCCCCGAAAACCGGGATGCCGAAACCGAGGGCGGCGCGGGACAGGTGATGGCGGTTGCGCGACATGAAGCTGTCGGGCGGGATATAGATGAAATCCGGCTTCCATTCAGCGGCCTGCGCGACCATGGCCGGTACC
>JAVKCR010000450.1:0-3968 GCA_040222645.1 Rhodospirillales bacterium | reverse complement strand
CTGTCCCTCGCCCTCACGACCGTGGGGGCCTCTGCGGCGGACGAGGGGGGGCAGGCTCTCGGGGTTCCCACTTTCGTGGGAACGAGGGGGATGGACGACCGGGAACAGAACGGAGGGGATGATCTACCGGGAACTGAACGGAGGGGATGGACGACCAAATGCCCCCTGTCCCTCGCCCTCACGAACGTGGGGGCCTCTGCGGCGGACGGAGGGGGGCAAGCTCTCGGGGTTCCCACTTTCGTGGGAACGAGGGGGATGGACGACCGGGAACTGAACGAGGGGGATGGACACCGATCGCGCGCTGCCTGATCGACGGTCCTACCGCCCGCCTATCCCCCCGTGCCGGCGCGACCAGCGCGGCGCATCGCTGGCGAAGCGCCGGATCTCGGCCAGCACGCCGGTATCCAGCAGCCCGCCCGCTTCCGCCGCCGCGATGATGTCGGCGAGACTGGTCAGCGAGGCGATGCCGGGCGCGCTGGTCGGGTAGATGCCGTAATTCAGGATCACCGTGGTGCCGACGACGTTCGCCTGCGCGCGTTCCAGCGCGTCGCGGAAGTTGGCCTTGGTGCGGCCGTCGGTGGTCAAATCGTCGACGAGGAGGGTGCGCGCGCCGGGCTCGAACACGCCCTCGACCTGCGACAGCCGGTCGAAGCCGCGCGCCTGTTTCAGCGCGATGACCAGCGGCAGGCCGAGCCTGTCGGCGGTGATCGCGGCGAAGGGCACGCCGGCCAGCTCGCAGCCCGCCACCTGGTCGAAGCTGTCTGTTCCCCAGGCATCCGCGATATGGCCGAGCAGGAGGTCGACCAGGCGGTCGCGCGCGGGCGGATTGGAAATCAGCCGCTTGAGGTCGATGAAGACCGGGCTCGCCCAGCCCGACGAGAAGAAGAAGGGCTCGCCGGCCGTACGCACATGCACCGCGCCGCCCTCGAGGATGATGCGCGCGGCCTCCAGCCCCGGCGTCTCGCCTGATCCGTTGCTCATTGCGCGCTCTCCCCGCCCTCGCCGTTGGCGGCGGCGATCATGGTCCGCGCCAGCACCTCGGCGCCGCAGAAGAAATCATTCATGTCCATCATCTCGTCGGGGTTGTGACTGCCGTTGTCGTTGCGCACGAAGATCATCGTCGCCGGAATGCCCTGGTTGGAAAAGACCGCCGTGTCGTGGCCGGCCCCGGACGCCATGATCTCGTAGGGCACGCCGAAGGCTTCCGCCTGCGTCTCGGCCAGCCTGGTGAGCGGGACGGACATCTTCGCCGGCTTGGTGAAGACCGCCTCGCCGAGGTCGAATTCGACCCCGCGCTCGCGGCCGATCTTCTCGCATTCGGTCTCCAGCAGCTTGCCGAAATTCTCCAGCGTCTTCGCATCCTGGCTGCGGTACTCGACGGCGAAGGTGACGAGGCCGGGCACCCGCGAGACGGCATGCTCGTTCGGGTCGGTCTCGACGATGCCGGTGGTGAAGACGAGGTCCTCCCCCCAGGCCAGCAGCACCCGCCAGTGCTCGTCGAGCCGCATCAGGAGTTCCGACATGGCCAGCACCGCGTCATGGCGCATCCAGCGCGGCACCGCCCCGGAATGCGCCGCCTGCCCGCGGCAGACGACGCGGCGGTGGCGGACATTGCCGCGGATGCCGGTGACGATGCCGACCGGCTTCTCGCGCGCCACCAGGATCGGTCCCTGCTCGATATGCAGCTCGAACCAGGCGCGGAAGTCGGATGCCTGCCGGAGCGGCCGGCGCGCCTCGATGACGCCCATGTCGGCGCCGGCGGCCGCCATCTGGTCGGCCAGCGTCGCGTCGCGCCGGCGGTGCTTCGAGGCGAGATCGGCGGGGCCGAGCAGGCCGAACAGGGCGCGGGAGCCGAAATAGCAGGGCCCGCCGAACCAGGCGCTCTCCTCGCCGCGCAGCGCGTAGACCTCGAGCGCATGATCGGCCCCGCCGCGCGCCTTCGCCGCGATCAGCGCCAGCAGCCCGGCGACCACCCCCGCCGCGCCGTCGTAATTGCCGCCCTGCGGCACCGAATCCATGTGCGAGCCGGTACCGACCGCGCCGGCCGCCGCCTCGCGCCGCCCCGGCAGCCGGACCCGGAGATTGCGCGCCGCGTCCCATGAGGTCTCGAGCCCGTGCGCCTGGGCTGTGGCCTCGATCATCTCCATGGCGGCGGTCTCCGACGGCCCGTAGGTCTCCCGGCTGACCCCGACGCCATCGAAGAAGTCGCTGCGCAGCCGCGCGAACAGGTCGTCGGCGAGGCCGCGCAGGTCAGGGTCGATCAAGTCGAATGTCGGGAGGTCCACTTTCCTCATGCTCCGGTTCCAGCTCCGATTCAGGAAAGCGAGTCATGCTAGCGGGCTGGGGGCGGGAGGCAAGGGGGATTGTTGGGTGGCGGTGTGTTCCCGGTGCGACGGTCTGTTTCCGTGCCCCTGTGCACATCCCGGCGTTGGCCTGCCCGCCAGCTTCCCCTAATCTCCCCCCCATGCCCATCCTGTTCATCACCTCCACCCATATCGGCGACGGCATTCTCTCCACGGGGCTGCTGGCGCATCTCATGGCGGAATACCCGGACCATCGCTTCACCATCGCCTGCGGGGCGCCGGCGGCGAAGGTGTTTGCCGCCGCGCCGCGGGTCGACGCGATCCATGTGCTGCGCAAGCGCAAGCATCACCTGCACTGGTACGATCTCTGGCGCGCGACCGCGTTCCGGCGCTGGGACCTGATCGTCGATCTGCGGCGCACCATCATGCCGTGGATCCTCTGGTCGCGCCGGGCGGTGTCGATCCCGAAATCGCAGGGGTCCATGCACCGGGTCGAGCTGAACGGCGCGGCGCTCGGCATCGGGCCGCCGGACCCGGTGGTCTGGACCACCGACGCGCACCGGCAGGAGGCGGAAGCCATCCTCGGCGACGACGCGCGGCCCGTGGTGGCGCTCGGGCCGGGGGCGACCTGGATCGGCAAGACCTGGCCCGCCGAGCGTTTCGCGGAACTGGCCGAATGGCTGACCGGGCCGGAGGGGCCGGCGCCGGGGGCGCGCCTGCTGCTCACCGGCGGGCCGGACGAGCGCGCGGTCGCCGCCCCGATCTTCGAGGCCTTCCCGGACGCCGACCTGATCGACGGGTTCGGGGTGGACGTACTGACCACCTTCGAGCTTTTGCGCCGCTGCCGCATCATGGTCGCCAACGATTCCGCGATGATGCATCTCGCCGCCGCCGCCGGCATCCCGACAATCGGCCTGTTCGGCCCGACCCGCGAGGACCGCTACGCGCCCTGGGGGACGAACAGTCTGGTGGTGCGCACGCCCGAGAGTGCCGACGAACTCTGGCAGAACCCCGACCTCGACCACGCCAACCCGGGCAAGATGATGCTGACGCTGGAGGTGGATCGCGTGGTGGCGGGAATCAGGGAGCGGTGGCCGCAATTGTAAGGACCGCCGGAGAGGTGGTCTGAAGCGGACTACATGGTTTGGGAGTAGAAAATGGTGCCCAGGGGCGGAATCGAACCACCGACACCGTGATTTTCAGTCACGTGCTCTACCAACTGAGCTACCTGGGCACGGCCTGCCGAAGCGGGCGAGGAGGGGTTATAGTTGAGGGGCGGGGGGCTGTCCAGCATCGGCGCGCAAGATTTTCGCGTCCCGGGTGACCCCCGGGCGGGCCCCCGGAATCACTCGGTTACCCCTTCCGATTCATCGGTTTCCGGCTCGTCCTCGCTCGGCATCCGGTAGTCTTCCTTGAACCAGCGGCCGAGGTCGATATCGGCGCAGCGGCGTGAGCAGAAGGGGCGGTATTTCGGCCGCGTCACCTTGTTGCAGATCGGGCATTTCTTCGACGCCATCAGCCTTGCTTCCGTTCGATGATCCAGCCCCGGTCGAGCGCTGCGTCGGCGCTCACCGGCAGCGGGGAATGTAGCGCCGCCTCGAGTTCCTGCAAGGCCGGGGCGAGCGGTCCGGAGAGCGCCAGCGCGCCGGCGCGGGGCAGGCGGAG
>JAVKCR010000449.1:0-15681 GCA_040222645.1 Rhodospirillales bacterium | reverse complement strand
CTTCGTGGGCGATCTCCAGGTCGGCGCGGCGGTGACAATGGGTGACTGGCGCCTGAGCTATACCCAGGTCTATCGGACGCGTGAGTTCGAGCAGCAGGATTCGGGCGACGTTTTCGGGTCGTTCAACGTCTCCTACCGCTTCTGAGCGGCGGCCTCGCGGGCACGCAGTTCCCGGCGCATGATCTTGCCCGTGGTGGTCATCGGCAGTTCGCTGACGAATTCGACCGCACGCGGATATTCGTGGGCGGCGAGGCGGGCTTTCACGAATTCCTGGATGTCGCGGGCGAGGTCATCGCCGGCATCGGCTCCGTCCGCCGGTACCACGAAAGCCTTCACGATTTCGGTGCGGGCCGGGTCGGGAACGCCGATCACGGCAGCCAGCACCACCGCGGGATGTTTCATCAGGCAATCCTCCACCTCGGCGGGGCCGATGCGATAGCCGGACGAGGTGATGACGTCGTCGGCGCGGCCCTGGAAGCGGAAATAGCCTTCTTCGTCCATGGTGCCGGTGTCGCCGGTGATCAGCCAGTCGCCGATGAATTTCTCCGCCGTCGCCTCCGGCCGGTTCCAGTATTCGAGGAACATCACCGGGTCCGGCCTTGCGATGGCGATATGCCCGGGCGTGCCGGGGGGCAATTCGGCGCCGTCATCACCGACGATGGCGACGCGGTGGCCGGGAACGGCACGGCCGATGGAACCGGGATGCGCCGTCATGATCGAGGCGCAATTGCCGACGACAAGGTTGCACTCGGTCTGGCCGTAGAATTCGTTGATCGTCAGCCCGAAGGTTCGCCGTCCCCAGTCGAGCAGTTCCTCGCCGAGCGATTCGCCGCCGGAACCGATACTGCGCATGGCGTAACGGTGCCGCGATGACGGGTCCGGCACCTGGCGCATCAGCTTCAACGCGGTCGGCGGCAGGAAGGCGTTGCGCACCTTGTGGCGCGCCATCAGCGCGAAGGCTTCCTCCGGATCGAACTTGGCCATGCGCCGCGCGAGCACCGGCACCCCGTGATAGAGCGAGGGCAGCAGCACGTCGAGCAGGCCGCCTATCCAGGCCCAGTCGGCCGGGGTCCAGAACAGGTCGCCGGCCTGCGGGAAGAACTCCTGCGGGAACTCTACCCCCGGCAGGTGGCCGAGCAGGGTGCGGTGCGCATGCAGCGCGCCCTTTGGGTTCCCGGTGGTGCCGGATGTATAGATGATCACCGCGGGTTCGTCGGCGGCGGTGTCGACCGCCTCGAACCTGTCCGACGCCCGGTCGAGGGCCGGGTGAAGCGCTGTCCAGCCATCGCCGTCCCTGTCGGCGCCCGCGACGAAGATGCCGTCGAGATGCGGCAGGTTGTCGCGGATCGGGGCGATCTTCCCGATGCCGGCGAGGTCGGTGAACAGGAAGCGCGCGCCGGAATCGTTCAACCGGTATTCCAGGGCGTCCGGCCCGAACAGCACGAACAGCGGCATCGCGATGGCCCCGGCCTTGTAGATCGCGACATGCGCTATGGCGGCTTCCGGCGACTGGCTGAGAAAGACCCCGACCCGGTCGCCGCGCTTGAGCCCGGCTGCCACCAGCATGTTGGCCGCACGGTTCGACAGCCGGTCGAGATCGCGGAAGCCGTAGCGCTCCGGCTCGCCCGACCCGGTCTCGAAGATCAGGGCATCGCCGTTGCGGTTCGCATGGGCGGTGGTGACGGCGACGCCGATATTGAACCGTTCCGGGATGCGCCAGCGGAACCGGGCGAGGACCTCGTCGTAGGTGGCGGCTTTCTCGAGCATGGCGCTACTTTGCGGTCTCGCCCTGGTGGCGGCAACCGGCTTCTCGCGGTTGCAGAGACCGGTGCGCAAGGCTACCGATGGCGGGACAGACGAGAGGCAGAAACCATGTCCGGCTACCCGCATTTCCTGGCCCCGATCGAGATCAACGGCGTGGCGCTGGCGAACCGCGCCATCATGGCATCCATGCATACGGGTCTGGAGGGGAACGGGCCGGAAGCGCATGCAAGGCTCGCCCGGTTCTACGCGGAACGCGCGCGCGCCGGGGTAGGGCTGATCGTCACCGGCGGCTTCTCGCCGAACGATGCGGGCAACCTGAAGGACCACCGGGCGGAAATGAGCCGGCCCGAAGATGCCGCCGAACACCGTGTCGTCACCGGGGCGGTGCATGATGCGGGCGGGCGCATCCTGCTGCAGATCCTGCATGCCGGGCGTTACAGCTACCATCCGCGCTCGGTGGCGCCGTCGGCGATCCGCTCGCCGATCAACCGCGAGACTCCGCGCGCACTGACCGAGGAGGAAATCCAGGCGACCATCGCGGACTACGCCAACGCGGCGCGGCTGGCGCTGGAAGCCGGCTATGACGGCGTCGAGGTGATGGGCTCCGAAGGCTACCTGATCACCCAGTTCCTTGCCGAGCGCACCAACCGGCGCACCGATCGCTGGGGCGGCAGTTTCCACAATCGGCTCCGGTTCTCGGTCGAGGTGATCCGGGCGGTTCGCAGGGTCGCCGGGAAGGGCTTCCTGCTCGCCTTCCGTACCTCCGCGCTCGACCTCGTGGAAGGCGGACTGACCGGCGCAGAGATCGCAACGGTCGCCCGCGCGGCGGAGGAGGCAGGCGCCGATCTGCTGACCACCGGCATCGGCTGGCACGAGGCTCGGATACCGACCATCGCCCAGGCGACGCCGGAAGCGGCGTTCGGCTTCGCAACCCGGATGCTGAAACAGGCGGTCACCGTCCCCGTCGCCGCGTCGAACCGCATCAACCGCCCGGAAACCGCGGAAAAACTGATCGCGGACGGCGATTGCGACCTGGTGATGATGGCGCGTCCCTTCCTCGCTGATGCGGCGTTCGTGGAAAAGGCGGCAGGCGGCCGGGCACCGGAGATCAATATCTGCATCGCCTGCAACCAGGCCTGCCTCGATCACTATTTCACTGGCATGTCGGCGACCTGCCTGGTCAATCCGGCGGCGCTGCGGGAGGACGAATTCGGTGCCTCGAAAGCAATTTCCCCAAGGCGGATCGCCGTGGTTGGCGCGGGTGTTGCCGGGTTGGCCGCCGCCGCCACGGCGGCTGAGCGTGGGCACGACGTCACCCTGTTCGAAGCCGCCTCCAGTCCCGGCGGGCAGTTCGACCTCGCGCAACGCATCCCCGGCAAGACGGTCTTCGCCGAAACCATCCGGCATTTCGAACAACGGTTCGCGAGGGCTGGAGGGACTCTTCGCTGCGGCGTCAAGGCTGGACCGGACGAGTTGCGCGATTTCGACGCTATCATCCTCGCGACCGGTGTCCGGCCAAGGATTCCGGAATTTCCGGGGGCGGATCATCCCGGCGTCCTGACCTACGCCGAACTGCTCAAGGGCCGCGAACCCGGGCGGCGGGTGGCGATCATCGGCGCGGGCGGCATCGGTCACGATGTCGCGCTCTACCTGCTTGGCCGCGACGGCCATGCGCATGACGACCCGGCGGCGTTCCGGGCGCATTGGGGCATCGATGCGGATATCGCCGGACCCGGCGGATTGACCGGAATTCTGGAGGAAAGCCATGGTGCGCCGGAGAAGATCTGGCTTCTGCAGCGCAAGGACGGCCCTTTCGGCCGCACCCTCGGCAAGACCACGGGCTGGGTTCACCGCGACGAGATCCGCCGTGCCGGCGTCGAGCAGATCGGCGGCGTTGCATACCGGGGATTCGGCGATGACGGTCTCGAGATCGAGGTGGGTGGCGAGATGCGCCGGCTGGATGCCGACATGCTGGTACTCTGCGCCGGTCAGGAGAGCGAGACGGCGCTGCTGGACCCGCTTCAGTCAGCAGGAGGCGAACTGCACGTGATCGGGGGCGCCCGCTTCGCCGGCGAACTCGACGCCAAGCGGGCGATCGAAGAAGGGGTGCGCGCCGGGCTCGCGGTGTAGGCTGCTATTCCATCAGGGTCAGCGCGTAGCTGACGGTGCCGACCGATATCAGCGTCGAGATCAGCACGGCAGTCGAACATCGCCGGATATAGGTTTCGTATTGCTGGGCGAGCACGAAGACGGTGGCCGCGACCGGCATGGTGGCGCCGAGCAGGGCCGCCTTGGCCCAGAACGGATCGACCGGGAAGATCATGGTCATCGAGACCATCAGCACCAGCGGGTGGATGATCAGCTTGATCACGCACATGTAGGCGACCTCGCCGATGCCGGTCGAGATCGGGTTGCCGACCAGGCTGGCGCCGAGCGCGAACAGCGCGCAGGGGCCGGCGGCAGCGCCCAGCAGGTCAATGAAGCGGACAAGGATTTCCGGCAACTCGACATGGAAGATCGAGACCAGCGTACCGGACACGATGGCGCCCACGATCGGGTTTTTCAGGAGTGTCTTTACGGTGCGCGCGAGCACCGTGCCGACCCCGGCGCCGCCGCTGCGCCCGGCCTCGATCACCGCCATGGTAAGCGGCGCCATGATGGCGATATCCATGGTGAGCGTGAGAATGATCGGCAGCCCGGCGGCGTCACCAAGCACGAGGATCGACAGCGGCAGGCCGACATAGCCGGTATTGCCGTAGACCCCGGAAACCGACTGCACCGCGGCTTCCCCGGCCTTCAGCTTGAACAGGTAGCGCCCGATGACGAGCCCCGGCAGGAACAGGCCGAGCGATGCCGCGAGATAGGCGATGAAGAAGGTCGGATCGATGGCCGTGCCGATGTTCGAGCGCGCCATCAGGCCGAAGATCAGAACCGGCAGGGCGAAATAGAAGACGAAATTGTTCAGCCCCGCCCGGCTGGCCGGTCCCAGGATGCGGAATTGCTCGGCCGCGAAGCCGCAGCCGATAATCGCGAAGAACGGAATCGTGATCGAGAATACGGCGAGCATTTCCTACTGACTGCCTGCGACGCGAAAACGGTAGAGGATGTCCTCATACCGCTCATACGCGTCCAGACCGGTCAGGTAAACGCCGTCGAAGCCCAGCAGGTAGATTCCGCCGATATAGGAATCCGTGCGGCCGAACAGGATCTCCCGCCATTCCGGGGCCCAGAACATGATGTCGTAATTGTAGCCGTCGGGCGACGTGTCGAAAATCCAGGGTGGCGGATTTTCCGACCATTCGGGTTTCCAGAAATAGGCCTGGTCGGAGATCCGGCTGACATCGACCTTTGCCAGCACCATGCGCGTCGCGCCCAGCCGCTTGAACTTCAGCGCCTCGACCTCGTCCTGGGTCAGCGGGTTGTCGCGGCCGTGAAAGACGTCGACGACGATGGCGTCGTAGTTCGTCTGCTGCATCGCGGCGATGAACTGCTGCTTGGAATCGAAGGTGGAGGAATCGGTGATCTTGATGAAGTTCTTCACCTTCGAGATCGCATCGACGTTGTTGGCATTCGCCCCGGGAATGCGCTTCGGGTAGTCTGGAATGGAATCGAAGAATCCGGAACCGCTGGGATTGGCGAAGGCCACGATGTCGAGGCCTTCCGCGCGATTGTAGACCGCGTCCGCCTGTGCCGGATCGTCCACCAGGTCGGCGGTCCAGACCGGCAATCGAAGCTGCTTGATCCGGTTGATGAAGAGCAGCCGGCGATTGACCACCTCTTCCGGGGTCGCGACACCGGATTCCGCGTAGCCGTAGAACAGCGAATCGAAGGACTGGGCATCGATCGCCCGCAAATAGGGGCGGTTGGTCTCGACGTTCTCGAGCATGATCCGGGTAATCGGTTCCACGGTATTCTTGCCCATCAGGCTGATCGTCGGGACGCCGTTCTCGTCGCGTGGCCGGTCGGGCGCCGGGCGGCGCAGGATCAGGTCCTCGCCGCCTTCGACAACCACGGCGAAAGGCCGCGTCCCCTCTCGCCCGCGTGATGAGATGTCCATGACGAGCTGTTGCAGTTCGCCGCGGAAATTGATGTCCTTGATCGCCTCGAAGCGGCCGGGAAGCACCTTCGGCGGCTGGGGTGTCTTGATTCCGGGGACCGTGACGGTCTGGGCGTCTGTGATTCCGGGAATTGCGCAGGCCGCGACGGCGGCCAGCAGGAGGGCGGGAAGCGGTCTATCAGGCAGCCAACTCGGCAACGTATTCTCCGATTGCTATGGATGACGTCAGACCCGGCGATTCTATACCATAAAGATTGATCAGGCCTGTGATGGAGTGCACATCCGAATTCTGAACGACGAAATCCGCCGCAGGTTCCCCCTTTGCATAGAGTTTCGGGCGCACGCCGGCATAGCCAGGTTGCAGCACCCCGTCCTTGAGCCCCGGCCACCAGCGCCGGATCGACGGATAGAAATCCGCGACACGACCGGGGTCGACGACATACTCGACTCCGTCCACCCACTCGATGTCCGGCCCGAATTTCGCCGCGCCGCCGAGATCGAGTGTCAGGTGGACCCCGAGCCAGGCGGAAACGGGCATCGGGTAGATAAGCCGGGTGAAGGGCGCCTTGCCGGTCAGGGTGAAATAGACGCCGCGTGCATAGTGGATCGGGGGAATCGTGGCAGCCGGTATGCCCTCGATCGCGGCAGAGACCTTTTGGGCGTAGAGGCCGGCTGCATTCACCACCGTCGTCGCCAGCACATCCATCGGCTCCTCGCCGCCGATGCGCAGCAGAATGCCGTCGCCGCGTACCTCGCCGCCGATCACGGGGCTCGACAGCGCCAGCATGGCCCCGTGATCCTCCGCCTCGCCGAGCAGCGCCAGCATCAGCGAATGGCTGTCGACGATGCCGGTCGACGGCGACAGGAACGCACCGGCGCAGGCGAGCGCGGGTTCCAGCCGGCGAGCCTGTGCGACATCGAGCGCCTGCAGGTCGTCAACACCGTTGCGGGCGGCATTCGCCATGAGCTTCTCCATCGCCGGCAGTTCGTCGTCGTCGATGGCGATAACCAGTTTCTCGATCCGGCGGTGGGGAATGCCGCGTTCGGCGCAGTACTCGTACATGCGCTGCTTGCCCGCTACGCAGAAGCGGGCGCGCAGGCTGTCGTTGGGATAGTACAGACCGCCGTGGATCACCTCGCTGTTGCGCGCGCTGGTTTCCGTGCCGATGGCGTTCTGAGCCTCGACGATCACCACTTCGCGTCCAGCCAGCGCCAGTGCCCGCGCACAGGCCAGGCCAACAACACCCGCGCCGATGACCACGCAATCGATCCGTTCCATATTCGTTTGTCGCTCCCGTGAGGTTATGCCGCCGCATGGTTATTGTCCGGACGCTTGCGGTCAATGTTTTCGATGCGAGCTTTCGTGAAAGGCGTCACGGATTTGTTACGAGGCGTCAGTTGCCGACGAACGGAAAACGCCGATTAATCCTCTCATGATGGTTAGATCGGTGCTTGCGGCGCTGGGGCTGTGGGCGGCATTGGCTCCCGCAGTAGCGACCGGTGCAGATCCGGTACCTGGTGACTGGGTACGCGAATGGCCGCGTACCGATTTTGCGACAAGCTCGGTCGGCTTCGCGGAGATCCTTTCCGGCGGACCGCCGAAGGACGGTATTCCAGCTATCGACAGGCCCCGGTTCGTCCCCGTGGCCGACATGGCGAACATGGCCGACACCGAGCCTGTGATCTCCTTCGAGCAATCTGGGGATGCTCGCGCCTATCCGCTCGCGATCATGATCTGGCACGAGATCGTCAACGACGAGGTTGGCGGCCTGCCGGTCACTGTCACCTATTGTCCGCTCTGCAATTCCGGCATCGTGTTCGACCGCAACGCGGCGGGTCGCGTGCTCGATTTCGGCACGACGGGGAAACTGCGCAACAGCGATCTCGTGATGTATGACCGGCAGACCGAGAGTTGGTGGCAGCAGTTCCTCGGAGAGGGAATCGTGGGAACGATGACAGGCGTGCGTCTCAGGATGCTGCCGTCGAGGATCGAATCCATCGCCCGCTTCCGCACGCGCCATCCGGACGGCAAGGTGCTGGTACCGGCTGATTCCTCATCGCGCCCCTATGGCCGCAATCCCTACGAGGGATATGAACGCGCCGCCCGACCGTTTCTCTATCGCGGGCCGCTGCCGACGGACATCGCTCCGATGAAGCGCGTCGTGGTGGTGGATGGTGAAGCCTGGAGCCTTGATCTGCTGAGGCTCAACGGCCGGGTTGAGACAGGTGACGTCGTCATCGACTGGGAACCGGGACAGAACTCCGCCCTCGATGCAGTGGAAATCGCGGCAGGATACGATGTCGGCAATGTCACGGTCAGGCGCCGGGACAACGGCGTCCTGGTGGACATCGTCCATGACGTGACCTTCGCCTTTGTGTTCCGGGCATTTCATCCCGACGGGCGGCTCAACCACGCGAAGTGAGATCGGCTGGTTGCCGCTGCTTCGGGCCGGGTTTAGATTTGCCATCGCACGATTCACTGAAAGATCATTCGCATGCCCCGTGATTCTGGCGCGACCGTCGCTTCCGTCTGTCCGCATGATTGTCCGTCCACCTGCGCCCTCGACATCGAGATGGTGGATGCGAAAACCATCGGCCGGGTACACGGCGCCGCCGACAACGACTACACCTCGGGCGTGGTCTGCGCCAAGGTTGCGCGGTACGCCGAACGCCAGCACCATCCCGACCGCCTGACCCAGCCATTGCAACGGGTCGGTGAGAAGGGATCGGGAGAGTTCCGTCCGATCTCCTGGGATGACGCGATCGACGAGGTCGCCGGCGCCATGGAACGCGCCCGCCAGCGCCACGGGGCGGAGGCGGTCTGGCCCTACCATTTCGCGGGCACCATGGGCCTCGTGATGCGCGACGGCATCGAACGGCTGCGCAACGTCTTCGGCTTCTCGCGGCAGAACTCGACGATCTGCACCACGCTCAGCGTCACCGGGTGGAAGGCCGGCATCGGCATGCGCCGGGGCACCGATTCGCGCGAGATCGCCCATACCGACCTGGTCGTCATCTGGGGCACCAACCCGGTCGCGACCCAGGTGCAGGTGATGACCCATGTCTCCCGCGCCCGCAAGGAGCGGGGGGCGAAGCTCTACGTCATCGACCCGCACCGCAACGGTTCGGCCCAGGCCGCGGACGTGCATCTCATGCTCCGGCCCGGCACCGACGGGGCGCTGGCCTGCGCGGTGATGCATGTGCTTTTCCGCGACGGCTATGCCGACCGTGACTTCATGGCGCGCCACGCGGATGTCCCGGCGGAGCTTGAAGCGCATCTCGCGACCCGCACGCCGGAATGGGCCGCGTCGATCACCGGCCTGACCGTGGGCGAGATCGAGGATTTCGCGAAAGCCTACGGCCAGGCGGAACGCAGCTTCATCCGTGTCGGCTACGGCTTCAGCCGCTCGCGCAACGGCTCGATCAATTTGCATGCCGTCAGTTGCCTGCCGACGGTGCGCGGCATGTGGAACAAGTTCGGCGGCGGCGCCCTCTACGGCCAGACCGAGATCTACGGGCTCGACCAGACGCTCATCAAGGGGCTCGACCGGCTCGATCCCGCAAAACGCGCGCTCGACATGTCGCGTGTCGGCCCGGTGCTTCTCGGAGACCGTCAGGATATCGGCGACGGCCCGCCGGTCGACGTGATGTTCATCCAGAACACCAACCCGATGGAGGTTGCGCCGGAACTGAAGAAAGTCCGGGAAGGGTTTGCAAGGAAAGATCTTTTCGTCTGCACGCACGAACAGTTCATGACAGCGACGGCGAAGGTCTCGGACATCGTCCTGCCGGCGACGACCTTCCTCGAACATGACGATCTCTACATCGCCAGCGGCCATACCTACCTGCAGATCGCCCGGAAGGTCCTCGAACCGCTCGGCGAGTGCCGCAACAACAACGAGGTGCTGAACGCCCTCGGCCAGCGCCTCGGCACCGACTACCCGGCGTTCCACATGACCGAGCGGGAACTGATCGAGGCGACGCTCAAGGCCTCCGGCAAGCCGGACATGGCGACGCTGACCGAACTCCGCTGGATCGATTGCCAGGTGCCGGAGGAAGAGCGCCGCTTCCTCAACGGTTCGGAACATGCCGACCGCAAGTTCCACTTCCGGCCCGACTGGGCGAAATGGGGACCCTACCATCATGGCCTGCCGGAACTGCCCGACCACTGGGACGGCATCGAGGTTGCGACGGAGAAGCATCCCTTCCGGATGTTCACCCCGCCGGCGCGCCAGTTCCTCAATTCCAGCTTCACCGAAACGCCGACATCCCGGAAGCAGGAAGGCGGCACCCCGGAGATCCATATCCATCCGACCGATTGCGCGGCGCTGGGAATCGCCGCCGGCGACATCGTGCGCGTCGGCAATGACCGCGGCTCGGTGCTGATCCGGGTGAAGAGTTTCGACGGCGTGCAGCCCGGCGTGGTCGCGGTGCCCAGCATCTGGCCGTCGGCCGATTACATCGAGGGGCTCGGCATCAATGCGCTGATCGGCGCGGACCCCGGACCACCGGCGGGCGGCGCGGTCTTCCACGACGCGGCGGTATGGATCCGGCCGGAACCGCAATGACCGGGAACGTCATCGTTGTCGGCAGCGAGAAGGGGGGCACCGGCAAATCGACGACCACGATGCACCTCATCGTCGCCTTCATGCGGGCCGGGCGGAGCGTGGCGAGCATCGATCTCGATGCTCGCCAGGGTACGCTCAGCCGCTATCTCGAGAACCGAGCCGAGGTCGCGGGGAAGCGCGGCTACAAGCTGCCGATGCCGATCCTGCACCAGCGGATCGCCCCGCAGGCCGATACCGATGAGGCGGAACGTTTCGCCGGCTCGCTGGAAAGGGCGCGGGCGGTGGCGGAACTGGTGATCATCGACACCCCGGGCGCCGATACCAGCCTCAGCCGGGCGGCGCATTCCTGGGCGGATGTCCTGATCACGCCGATCAACGACAGTTTCCTCGACCTCGACGTGCTGGCCAGCGTGCAGCAGGACGACCAGATCGTGCTCAAGCCGAGCCATTATTCGGAGGCGGTCTTCGAGGCGAAGAAGAAACGGGCATTGCGCGGCGAGCGGCCGATGGACTGGATTGTCATCCGTAACCGGCTGTCAAACCTCGATTCCCGCAACCGGCGGCGCATCGAGGCGCTGCTGATCGAGCTTTCGAAAAGGATCGGATTCCGCATCGTGCCGGGTCTCGGGGAGCGGGTGATCTATCGCGAACTGTTCCCGCAGGGCCTCACTCTCGGCGACCTGCGGGAGGCGGGAGTCGATGGCGGCGGCCTGACCATGTCGCATGTCGCCGCCCGCCAGGAACTCCGCGAACTCGTCGACGCCATCGGTATCTGAACGGGGAATCTGGAACGGGGCTCAAGTCCAGCCTATGTTCTACTCATGGCGCAGGAAATAGACAGAAAACGCGGTAACGTGGCGGCCTTTCTCGACAAGGTCGCGAAAACACCTGCGCCGGTGCGTTCCGGCCGGCGGGGACGGCTGATGTTCGCGCTCGATGCCACCGCGAGCCGCCAGCCGACCTGGGACCATGCCATGCATACCCAGGCCGAGATGTTCACTGTCGCGAAGGATATCGGCGGTCTCGACGTGCAGCTCTCGTTCTTCCGCGGATTCGGCGAATTCCGGGCGTCGGAATGGGTGTCCGACCCGGCCAGCCTGCTGAAGCGGATGACCGGCGTGCAATGCCTCGGCGGGCGGACCCAGATCGAACGGGTGCTCCGTCACGGAATCCGCGAAACATCGGCCAGCAAGGTGAATGCCCTGGTCTTTGTCGGAGATTGCATGGAGGAAAACCCGGACACCCTCTGCGACCTCGCCGGGCAACTCGGCCTCAAGGGATTGCCGGTGTTCGTCTTCCAGGAAGGTCACGATCCGCTGGCCGGCAGCATCTTCCCGCAGATCGCCCGGCTTTCCGGCGGCGCATGGAGCCGGTTCGACGCCTCCAGCGCCGACCAGCTCCGCGAGCTTCTCTCGGCGGTCGCGGTGTTCGCCGCGGGCGGGCGCAAGGCGCTCGGCAACTATTCCCGGCGCGGCGGCGAGGCGGTCCGGCTGATCACCAGCCAGCTTGGCCGAAACTGAGGGCGCGACATGGTGCAGATCTTCATCCTCGGCCTTTGCCTGCTCATCGGCGGTCTGATCCTGATGCGCTGGTATGTCTCGGCACAGCCGGTCAACATACTGCGGGCTGGCAAATGGGCCCTGGGCTTCGCGGGGACAGCGCTCGCGGTTTACCTCATCGTCAGCGGCCGTATTGCACAGGCGCTTTTCGCCCTGCCGTTCTATGCACCGTTCCTGCTCGGCATCCTGCGACGGATCGGCATGTTCCGGCGGGCCGCGTCGATGGCGGGTGGGGCCTCGGCATCCACCGGCCAGACATCCGATGTGCGCACCGACTGGCTCACCATGCGCCTCGACCACGACACCGGAGAGATGGACGGAGAAGTGCGCCGGGGGCGATTCGCCGGCTCGACGCTTTCAGCGCTCGATCTGGCGGACCTGCTGCTGCTGCACGACGAGTTCGACCGCGAAGACCGGGAAAGCGCCGATCTTCTCGAAGCCTTTCTCGACCGCCGGTTTCCAGAATGGCGGGAGGAGGGCGAGCCCGCCTCGGCAGGGGCGTCGGGCGACTCGCGGAAGTCTGCCGGCCGGGGAGGGATGAGCCTCGCCGAAGCCTATGAAATCCTTGGCCTTGACGAAGGCGCCTCCGCAGAGGACGTGCGGGCCGCCCACAAACGGCTGATGAAGCACGCCCATCCCGACAATGGGGGCTCCACCTGGCTTGCCCAGCAGGTGAACGAGGCGAAGGACGTGTTGCTGGCGAACCTTTGACGGCTGGCGCCGCTGGCAATGTCGCACCCGTTCGCCTTCCTTTCGGCCTATTCTTGCGACATCGTCGGGGCTGTGGCAGAAACCGCCGCATCGAAGCCTTTCCCGTCCGGGCGAGGCTCCCGCCCATAAGCTGTCGATGGAGAATTTCCTGATGGTCCAGCCTGTACGGAAGGCGGTTTTCCCCGTTGGGGGGCTCGGCACCAGATTCCTGCCGGCGACCAAGGCGATGCCGAAAGAGATGATGCCGATCGTCGACAAGCCGCTGATCCAGTACGCGGTGGAAGAGGCGGTCGAAGCCGGGATCGAACAGTTCATCTTCGTCACCGGCCGCGGCAAGTCCGCGATCGAGGACCATTTCGACCATTCCGTCGAATTGCAGGAAACCCTGGCCGCCCGCGGCAAGACCCGCGAGCTCGAGATCATCAATGCCTGGCTGCCCGACCCGGGCGCCGTTTCCTATACCCGCCAGCGGGAGCCGCTGGGTCTTGGCCATGCGGTCTGGTGCGCGCGCGACCTGGTCGGACGAGAGCCCTTCGCCGTGCTGCTTGCCGACGATTTGATCCTGTCGAAGCCGGGCGTGCTCAAGCAGATGGTCGCGGCCTACGAGGAAACCGGCGGCAACGTTGTCGCTGCCGAGGATGTGCCGCGTGAACACACCAACCGCTACGGCATTCTCGATGTCGTGAAGGACGACGGACGTCTGGCATCGGTCAAGGGCCTCGTCGAAAAGCCCGACCCCGCGGATGCTCCCTCGACGCTGTCGATCATCGGCCGCTACATCCTGCAGCCGGCAGTGTTCGACGAGCTGGAGAAGAAGACAACCGGCGCCGGCGGCGAGATCCAGCTGACCGATGCGATGGCGCGGACCATCGACCGCATCCCGTTCCACGGCTTCCGTTTCTCCGGCACCCGCTTCGATTGCGGCAACCGGGCCGGCTTTGTCGAGGCGACGATCGCGTTTGCCCTCGACCGCGAGGACATGCGCGAGCGCACGATGGAGATGCTGCGGCGCGTGGTGTCGGACAACTGACCGTCTATCAAGAGACTTCGAGGGTTTTCACATGCGTGTAGCGATGATCGGAACGGGGTATGTCGGACTGGTGTCCGGTGCCTGTTTCTCCGAGTTCGGCGTCGACGTGGTCTGCGTCGACAAGGATGCCAGCAAGATCGAGGGTCTCAAGCAGGGCCGCATGCCGATCTACGAGCCCGGTCTCGAGGACCTGGTGGAACGCAACGTCTCTGCCGGTCGACTGTCCTTTACGACCGATCTGGCGGAAGGCGTGAAAGATGCCGATGCGGTGTTCATCGCCGTCGGCACGCCAAGCCGTCGCGGTGACGGTCATGCGGACCTTTCCTACGTCTATGCCGCCGCCGAGGAGATTGCCCGGGCGGTGACGGGTTATACCGTGATCGTGACCAAGTCGACCGTGCCGGTCGGCACCGGTTCCGAAGTCGAGCGGATCATCAAGCAGACCCGGCCGGACGCGGATGTCGACGTGGTATCCAATCCGGAGTTTCTCCGCGAAGGCTCCGCCATCGAGGATTTCATGCGGCCGGACCGCGTCGTGATCGGCGCCGAGGGTGAGCGGGCCCAGGAAGTGATGCGCCAGCTCTACCGGCCGCTGTTCCTGATCGAGACGCCGATCGTCTTCACCAGCCGCAGCACGTCCGAACTCATCAAGTACGCAGCGAACACCTTCCTCGCCACCAAGATCACCTTCATCAACGAAATCGCGGATCTCTGCGAGAAAGTCGGCGCCAACGTGCATGATGTCGCCCGCGGCATCGGCCTCGACGGGCGTATCGGCAAGAAGTTCCTGCATCCCGGGCCGGGCTATGGCGGGTCATGCTTTCCGAAGGACACGCTGGCGCTGGTGCGTACCGCCCAGGATGCGGGCTCGCCGCTGCGCATCGTCGAGACGGTGGTCGACATCAACGACAAGCGGAAGCGCTCCATGGCCGATCGGGTCGTCACGGCCTGCGGCGGCTCGGTCAAGGGCAAGAAAATCGCCATGCTCGGCCTGACCTTCAAGCCGAACACCGACGACATGCGCGATTCGCCGAGCCTCGATATCGTGCCGGCGCTTATCGAAGCCGGCGCCACTGTGGCGGCCTACGATCCGGAAGGCATGGAGGAAGCGAAGAAGCTCCTCACCGGGATCGAATATTGCACGGACGCTTACGCGACCATGAAGGACGCCGATGTCGTGGTCATCGTCACCGAATGGAACCAGTTCCGGGCGCTCGATCTCGACCGGGTGAAGTCGCTGCTCAAGGCGCCGGTGATGGTCGATTTACGCAATGTCTACAAGCCGTCGGACATGGCGGCGGAAGGCTTCGTCTATTCCAGTATCGGCCGGCCGCAGGCAGACTGAGCCATGAGCACCCCACGGATCGACCCGGTCATCCTCCGCGAATACGATATCCGCGGCATCGTCGGCGACAATCTCGACGCGGACGTCGCGCGCGCGCTCGGCAGCGCTTTCGGTGATCGCGTGCGGGAGGCGGGCGGTTCCGTGGTCGCCGTCGGCCGCGATGGACGGACCTCTTCCCCGGCAATCGCCGGCGGCATGATCGAAGGGCTGCGCGAGGCGGGGATGGACGTGCTGGATGTCGGGCAGGGCCCGACGCCGATGCTCTATTTCGCGACCTACGAGCCCGGGGCGGATGCCGGCGTGATGATCACCGGGTCGCACAACCCGCCGGACTATAACGGCCTCAAGATGATGCTGAAGGGTGCGCCCTTCTTCGCCGGCGATATCCAGAAGCTGGGCGAGGCGGCGCGTTCCTATTCCCGGCGCAGCGTGTCCGGCAAGGTCACTGAAACACCGATCTTCGACGATTATATCGCGAAGCTTGCCGGCGCCTACCGGCCGGGCCGGGCGCTCAAGGTCGTCTGGGATGCCGGAAACGGCGTTGCAGGCCCCTCGGTCGAGGCGCTGGTCAACCGGATCGAGGGTGAGCATGTCTGCCTCTTCACAGAGGTCGACGGTACCTTCCCGAACCACCATCCCGACCCGAC
>JAVKCR010000448.1:0-2117 GCA_040222645.1 Rhodospirillales bacterium | reverse complement strand
ATGCTGCGCCCGGCGCGGCCCGCGATCTGCGCCAGTTCCGAGGCGTTGAGATGGCGACGGCGGCGGCCGTCGAATTTCCGGGTGCTGGCGAAGGCGACATGGTCGATCGCCATGTTCAGGCCCATGCCGATGGCGTCGGTGGCGACGAGGTAGTCGACCTCGCCTTCCTGGAACATCGCGACCTGGGCGTTGCGGGTGCGCGGGCTGAGCGCGCCCATGACAATCGCCGCCCCGCCGCGCTGGCGGCGGATCAGCTCCGCGATGGCATAGACATCGTCGATGGCGAAGGCGACCACCGCGGAGCGCGGCGGCAGGCGGGAAATCTTCTTCGACCCGGCATAGCTCAACGTCGACAGGCGTTCGCGCGTCTCGAACCGGGCGTCGGGCGCGAGACGGCGGATCATCGGGCGCATGGTCTCGGCACCGAGGAACATGGTCTCCTTCAGCCCGCGGGCGCGCATCAAGCGGTCGGTGAAGATATGCCCGCGCTCGCGATCGGCGCAGAGCTGGATCTCGTCGATGGCGAGGAAGTCGAGCCGCAGGTCGACGGGCATCGCCTCGACGGTGCAGACATACCAGCGCGGCCGGCGCGGAATGATCTTCTCCTCGCCGGTGATCAGCGCGACTTCGGCGGCTGAACCGCGCAGACGGCAGATCCGGTCGTAGTTCTCGCGGGCAAGCAGACGGAGGGGGAAACCGATCACGCCGGTGGCATGCCCCAGCATCCGCTCTATGGCGAGGTGGGTCTTGCCGGTGTTGGTAGGCCCCAACACGGCGGTGACTGCCGGGGTTTCACCATTCATATCCCGAGCCTCGCCGGTTTCTCGCATCTGCACAACAATCTGTGTGCAAAGCCTTGATCCGCAAGGTCCCGGGATCGGGAAATGTCTCCATCCCGCACCTGGACACCAGATATCGAGTCGGAGCAAGGTTGTTGATTCTGTGATTGCGAGTCATTTTCATTTGCATTAAAGACTCGATCGCAGACTTTTCCAACCTGACTTCCGGAGAACCAAGATGATCCTATCCTTCCGGTCAGCCCGCACGCTCGCCGCCGCCTGCACCCTTGCGGTGACGGGCCTGCTCGCGCCGCTGGCCCAGGCCGAAACCGTGACCGACATGGCCGGCCGCACCATCGAGATCGCGACCCCGGTCAAGCGCATCATCCTCGGCGAAGGCCGCCAGATCTACGCCATCGCGCCACTGGAGAAGGCCAACCCGTTCGAGCATGTCATCGGCTGGAAGGACGACATGGTGCTGTACGATCCGGACGCCTACCGGAAGTATCTCGCGAAGTTCCCGAAGCTGGCCGACATGCCGAACTTCGGAAACCCCTACGCCGCCGATTTCTCCATCGAGAAGGCCATCGCGCTCGACGCCGATCTCGTGATCCTCAATCTCGGGGAATACATGAAGGCCGAGGAAACAGGCATCATCGACAAGCTCGGCAAGGCCGGCATCCCGGTGGTGTTCATCGACTTCCGCATGCGCCCGACCCAGAACACGGTACCGTCGATCCAGCTGCTCGGCCGCCTGCTCGGCAAGCAGAAGGAAGCCCAGGAATTCACCGACTTCTACATGAAGCAGATGCGGCTCGTGTACACCCGCACCGTCAACAAGCCGGAAGACAGGAAGCCGCTGGTCTTCATCGAACGCGCCGCGGGCTATGACCCCAACAAGTGCTGCGGCACCTTCGGCTCCGCCAATCTCGGCCGGCTGGTCGAGGAAGCCGGCGGCAGGAACTGGGGCTCGACCATGTTCTCGGGCTTCGCCGGCACCGTCAATCCGGAGCAGCTGTTCGTCACCGACCCGGACATCATCATCGGCACCGGCGCCAACTGGTCGGAAGCGGTGCCGAACACCACCGCCGTCCTGCTCGGCTACGAAGGCACCAGGGAAGATGCCCAGAAGCGGCTCAAGGCGCTGGCCGCCCGGCCCGGCTGGGAGACGCTGAAAGCGGTTAAGTCGAAGCAGTTCTTCTCGATCTATCACCAGTATTATAACAGCCCGTACCACTTCATCGCGGTGCAGGCCTTCGCGAAGTGGTTCTACCCGGAGGATTTCAAGGACGTGGACCCGATGGCGACGCAGGCGGAACTGCATGAGCGGTTCCTGCC
>JAVKCR010000447.1:0-5038 GCA_040222645.1 Rhodospirillales bacterium | reverse complement strand
ACATAGGTCTCGAAGAGGTCGGCGGCCATACCGGCGCAATCGCCGACATTGTCGCCGACGTTGTCGGCGATGACGGCCGGGTTGCGGGGGTCGTCTTCCGGGATACCGGCTTCAACCTTGCCGACGAGGTCGGCGCCGACGGCGGCGCCCTTGGTGATGATACCGCCGCCGAGACGGGCGAAGATAGAGATCAGCGACGCGCCGAAGGCAAGGCCGACGAGGCCGTTGATCACGTTCTTGTTCTCACCCGCCTGGATCGAGAAGGTGGAATTCAGAATGCCGTAATAGACCGAGATGGCGAGCAGCGCGAGGCCGGCCACCAGCATGCCGGTGACGGCGCCGGACTTGAAGGAGACGCTGAGACCTTCGGCAAGACCCTTGCGGGCCGCTTCGGTGGTGCGGACGTTGGCGCGCACCGAAACGATCATGCCGACATAGCCGGCGATGCCCGACAGGATGGCGCCGATCAGAAAGCCGACAGCGCTGGTCCAGCCAAGCGAGACGAACAGGATGATCGTCACGACGACGCCGACCATCGCGATCGTCGAATATTGCTTGTTGAGATAGGCTGACGCGCCTTCCTGGATGGCGCCGGCAATTTGCTGCATGCGCTCGTTGCCAGGGCTCAGCGCCATGATTTGCCTGGACGTTACAATACCGTAGAGCACGGCGAGCAGGCCGCAGGCTATGACAAGCCACAAGGTTCCGGACATTCTGGTATCCTCAAGATTATGACACCCGATTGAGGGCTGTTGGTTGTTTTGCCGGCCCCCTTCCCCAACCGCCCTAAAGCGACCACAACCGGGACCCGGCAGCGAAAAGCGGCGGGAAAATGCCAGAAACCCGGGCCACACGCAACATGTCAGCGGAACCGGGGCCGCATCACGCGCCGGGCGCCGCCCCGTCGCGTGCGAGCCGGCGCCGATGCAGCATCAGCAGCAGCACGGCGAGCACCACGGCGGCCAGCAGCGGCAGCGGTACGAAGTTCACATTGTGCCAGCCGAACAGCACCATCGAGGCGCCGGCGGAAAACGACGCAATCGCTAGGGTTCCTGCGGTGCAGAACTCGTTTACCGCCTGCACCGTGGCGCGTTCTTCCTGCCGGTAGCATTCGGTCAGCAGCGACGAGGACCCCACATAAAGGAAGTTCCAGCCGAGACCGAGGCAGAACAGGGCCGTCCAGAAATGCCAGAACTCGGTGCCCGCGAGATTGATGATAGCGCAGGCGATTTCAAGCGCCGCGCCGGCGATCATCACGCTGAGAACCCCGACTCGGCGAATGATGTGTCCGGTCACCAGGCTGGGCGCGAACATGGCCAGAACATGCCACTGGATGACGAAGGCCGTATTGCCGAAATCGAAGCCGCGTTCCTGCATGGCGAGCGGTGTCGCGGTCATCACGAAGGTCATCACCCCGTAACCGATCATCCCGCCGAGCAGGGCCACCGGGAAGGCGGGCTGGCGAAGGATCTCACCGAACTGCCGCCCGCCCGCCGCAGCCGCCGCCCTGCTCGCATCCGTCTCGACGGGTTCCGTTATCCGGACGATGCATAACAGCATGATCGAGAAAACCGGCAGGCAGGCGAGCGCGAAATAGGTGCCGGCGAAGTCGTGGCCGGCAAACAGGTCGTGGGTATGCCGGGCGATCTCCGGCCCCAGTATGGCCGCGACGATCCCGCCGGCGACTACCCAGGAGATCGCCTTCGCCTTGAGCGGCGCCGGAACCATGTCCGCGGCGGCAAACCGGTAATACATGGCATGCGCGTTGGCGACACCGACCAGCATGGTGGCCGCGACGAAGGTGAAGAACTGTCCTTCGAGGATCGACCAGGCGCCGAGCAGTCCGCCGGCGATGCCGGTGGACGCGCCGAGCATGAAGCCGACACGACGCCCCAGGCGCTTCATGATCATCGATGCGGGCACGGTGGACGCCGCCATCGCCGCCAGCTGGCAGGCCATCGGCAGGGTGGCCAGCGTCTTGTCCGGCGCGATCGCGTAGCCGACAAGCGCGGATGTCGAGACCAGGATGACATTGCCGCTCAGCGTCAGCGCCTGGCAGAGCGCGAGCAGCAGGACGCTAACCCGGAGTTCCGGGTCCATTCTCGTATCGCTCATCGCTCGTAGGCTGCCTGTATCAGCACGTCGCGGACAAGTTCGACACCGAGAATCTGCTGGGCGAGAATGAGCAGCCGGCCTTTCACCGCATTCAGGTCGACGGTCGGCCGCTGCTTGAGGTGCTGAGGCAGGAAAACGAACATGTCGCGCAGGAAGGCGTCATGCAGCCGGACCTTCTGCTGGGCCGCGCCGGACCGGTCGCGCGATGCCAGTTCGATGCGGATATCGAGATAGAAGCTGCGCGATTTCCCGGTTCCAAGGACCGGTATCACCAGCGTATCCATGTCCATGAAGGAGGTGTTGTCGAGATCCAGCATGGTCGAAGGCAACTCCTTCGGCTGATCGCCATCCGCCACCGGCGGCGGCGCGAACGGACCGATCTGCAGGAAATACATCGACCCCGCGGCCCCTCCCCCGAGGATCAGCAAGGCTGCGACCACTATGATGACGATCTTCAACGCTTGGCTCTCCCCGGATGGACGGGACTTTAATAGTGCCGCCAGCCGGTCTTGTCACAGACGATCTCACTGCCTTCCGCATCAAGCAGGCGGGAACGGCGCCCGGCGACCACCCGGCCGATCTCGGTAATCGCCACGCCGGTCCGGGCGGACAATGCGCGGACCTCGCCTTCCCTGCCGGCGGGCAGTGTGAACAGAAGCTCGTAATCGTCACCCGACGTCGCGAGCGCCAGCGGGTCGGCGCCCAGCCGTCTTGCAGCGCCGGATCGCGGCAGGCGATGCAGATCGATGTCGAGGCCGGCCGAGGAAGTCTCCGCGATATGCCCGGCATCGGCGAGCAGCCCGTCCGAGACGTCGATGCAGGCTGAAGCCATGCCCCGCAGCCCCTCCCCGACCGCGATCCGGGGTTCCGGCATCTGATGCCGCGAGACGAGGAAGTCCCGGTCGGCCGCTTCCCCGATCGCCAGGCCGCCTTGCAAGGCGGCAAGCCCGAGCCCCGCATCGCCGATCGTTCCGGTGACGCAGACGATGTCGCCCGGCCGGGCGCCGTTGCGGCGCAGGGCCGTGTCCGGTTCGATATCCCCGATGATGGTCAGCGAGAGCGCGGTACCGCCGGGCGACGACACGGAATCCCCGCCCAGCAATGACAATCCGAAGATCTCCTGGTCGCGCGCAAGGCCCGCGGCAAAGCCCTCGAGCCATGCGCGGTCCGTATTCGCCCCTCTGAACAACGCCAGCAGATAGCCGCGCGGGCGCGCGCCCATCGCCGCGAGGTCGGAGAGATTGGAGCGGAGCAGCTTGCCGGCGACCATGTCCGCCGGCATGTCGGGCAGGTAATGGACGCCTTCCACCATCGCGTCCTTGGCGAGCACGAGATCGCGGCCCGGCATGGGCCGAAGCAATGCGGCATCGTCGGTCAGCCCGAGCGCGCCCTCACCCGCCAGCGGCGCGAACAGCGCCGAAATGATATCGAATTCGCCGTCGCCGTCAGCCATTCGATCCGGCGTCGGCCGCCGACGCCTTGAGTTCGTCGGCCCGGTGCACATGGGCCAGCCGGTCAAGCACCCCGTTGACCAGACGCGCCTCCGCCTTGTCGAAGAAGGCATGCGCGACATTGAGATATTCGTCGATCACCACCCGCGCCGGCGCCTTGGCCTCGAAGACCAGCTCGTGGATCGCGGCCCGCATCACGATGCGCAGCAGCGCCTCCAGGCGCGTCACGGTCATGTCGCCGGAAAGTGCTGCACCCAGCATCTCGTCGATCGCCGTCTTGTTGGCGGTCACGCCGCGCAGGATGCGCGCCATCAGTTCGCGGTCGGCCTCGGTGATCGGACCGCCATCCTCCGCTTCCGCCTCCGGATTCATGGTCTCGCGGATGACATCGTCGACCGCGGCCTCCGACAGTTCGATGCGGTACAGACCCTGCACGGCGGCCAGGCGGCCGGCGCTGCGGGCCGTGTTCGGCTTCGGTCGCTTTTTCTTTTCCATGATCCTAAAGCCTGAAATTCCGTTTGAGCCCGATCATCGCGAGGCAGGCATTGGCGGCATCGGCGCCCTTGTTCTTGCGCTTGCGGTCGGCCCGCGCCCAGGCCTGCTCGTCGTTCTCGCAGGTCAGGATGCCGTAACCAAGCGCAATGGAGAAATTCTGGGTGAGTTCCATCAGCGCCCGGGCGGACTCTCCGCAGACATAGTCGTAGTGCGACGTCTCCCCGCGAATCACGCAGCCCAGCGCGATATAGCCGGTATAGCGGGAATCCGCGGTGCCGACCTGCTGGGCCGCGATGGCGAAGCGGATCGCGGCGGGGATCTCGAAGGCGCCGGGCACCGAGATGCGGTCATAGCCGAAGCCGGCCGCGTCCAGCGCCTCGATGGCGCCGGCGACGAGTTCGTCCGCCAGTTCCTCGTAGAACCGGGCCTCGACGATGAGGACTTTCGGAGTCTGGGTCATTTATGTTCCTGGGCGCTCGATGGGCAGCCTGCCGTCGACATGCAGGCCATAGCCGTCGAGACCGATAATGGTTCGTTCGGTATTCGACAACAGCGTCATGCGCCGGACCCCGATATCGAGCAGTATCTGGGCGCCGACGCCATAGTCGCGCAGCTCGTTGCTGGCGGGCCGGGCGTCTGGCTGGTCGGCCTGCAGGCGTGCGCGGATGCGGTCGGTCAGGCTGGTCGGCTGGCTTTCCCGGATGATGACGACGACACCCCTGCCGGCGCGGTCGACCATCTGCATCGCCGCGTGCAATTCGCCCTGCTTGCCGGCGCTGGTATCGCCGAGGACATCGTCGAGCACGTTCAAGGCATGCATGCGCACCAGCACGGGCTCGCCTTCCGGGTCGATCTCGCCCTTCACCAGCGCCAGGTGCTCGGCGTAGGAGACCTTGTTGACGTAGGCATAGAGCCTGAAATCACCGGCATATTCCGTCTTCAGCACGGTCTCCAGCGTGCGTTCGACCAGCGAATCG
>JAVKCR010000446.1:0-10822 GCA_040222645.1 Rhodospirillales bacterium | reverse complement strand
CGCGGCCTCGCCGCCGACGGCCTGATCCTCGATTTCGAGGACGCGGTCGCCCCCGACGCCAAGGTCGAGGCCCGCGCGCTGGTCGCCGCGGCCCTCAAGGAAGGCGGCTACGGCCTGCGCGAGATCCTCGTGCGCACCAACGGGCTGGAAACCCCCTGGGGACAGGCGGACATCGCCGCCGTCGCCGCCATGCCGGCCCAGGGCGTACTGCTGCCGAAGGTCGAGAGCGCGGACGCGGTGCGCAAGGCCGAGGCCATCCTGAACGCCGCGGACGCATCTCCCGACATGGCGATCTGGTGCATGATCGAGACCCCGCTCGGCATCCTGAACATCAAGGAGATCGCTCAAGGCTCGCCGCGTCTCGGCGGCTTCGTGATGGGCACCTCCGATCTCGCCAAGGACCTGCATTGCCTGCACACGCCGGAACGGCTGCCCTTCATCACCTCGCTCAACATGGCGGTGCTGGCGGCGCGTGCCTATGGTCTCGCCATCCTCGACGGCGTGCATCTCGATCTTGCCGACGATGAGGGCTTCGCCGCCTCCTGCCGGCAGGGTCTCGAACTCGGCTTCGACGGCAAGACGCTGATCCATCCCAAGACCATCGACATGGCCAATTCCGTGTTCGGTCCGTCGGAGACGGAGATCGCCTGGTCGCGGAAGATCATCGATGCCCATGCCGCCGCTGCCGCCGAGGGCAAGGGCGTGGTCGTCGTCGACGGCAAGCTGGTCGAGAACCTGCACGTGGAGAACGCCAGGCGCATCGTGTCGCTGGCCGACATGATCGCGGAAATGCAGACCTGAGTTCTCTTGCCGGGGCCGGCGGGTTCCGGCAGATTTGCTGCACTGCAGGGTAACGGGACGGAGCGCACGGTCATGTCGAAGACCAATACCGGCAATTTCTTCGAGGATTTCGGCGTTGGCCAGGTGCTGGCCCATGCGACGCCCCGGACCCTGACCGAGGGCGACGCCGCGCTCTATACCGCGCTCTACGGCAACCGCTTCGCGCTGCAATCCGCCGATTCCTTCGCGCAGGATTGCGGCCTGCCGGCTGCCCCGCTCGATGACCTGCTGGTCTTCCACACCGTGTTCGGCAAGACCGTGCCGGACGTGTCGCTGAACGCGGTCGCCAATCTCGGCTATGCGGATGGCCGCTTCGGCGCGCCGGTCTATCCCGGCGACAGCCTGAGCGCGGTGTCCGAGGTGATCGGGCTGAAGGAGAATTCCAACGGCAAGACCGGCGTCGTCTATGTCCGCACCACGGGCCGCAACCAGGACGGCGAGGAAGTGCTGAGCTACGTGCGCTGGGTGATGGTGCACAAGCGCGATGCGGCGTCCCCGGCGCCGGATGCCGTGGTCCCTGATCTGCCGGCCGCCGTCGATCCCGCGGACCTCGACCGGCTCGACGCCTTCAGCGGTGAATATTTCGATACCGGCCTCGCCGGGTCGGAGTATCTCTGGGAGGATTACGAGCCCGGCGAGCGCATCGACCATGTCGACGGCATGACGGTGGAGGAGGCCGACCACATGCTGGCGACCCGGCTGTACCAGAACACGGCCAAGGTGCATTTCGACCAGCATGCGGCGTCATCCAGTCGCTTCGGCCGCCGCCTCGTCTATGGCGGCCACGTGATCTCGCTCGCGCGCGGACTGTCCTTCAACGGCCTCGCCAACGCGCAGCGCATCGTCGGCATCAATGGCGGGCGCCATGTCGCACCGATCTTCGCCGGGGACACGGTCTATGCCTGGTCGGAAGTGCTGGCCAAGGCGGAAGTGCCGGGCCGCGACGACCTCGGGGCGCTGCGCCTCCGTCTCGTCGCCGCGAAGAACCACCCCTGCGCCGATTTTCCCGGTGCGGAGAGCGCGCATGAGGCGCAGGTACTCGATTTCGATTACTGGGCGCTGATGCCGCGCCGGGTCTGACAAACGGGAACGGGCAGGCTCCGGGGATGAGAGCCTGCCCGTCCTTGGCTGACCGGTCGGGGATGGCCGGTCAGGGGGAACCTCAGAGTTCCTTCGCCGCCCTGGAGCGGATGCCCGGCCAGTTCTTCGCCGCCTTGGCGATGGTGCCGGCCCGGTCCTTCTGGAAGGCCTGGAAGATCTCCTCGTTCAGGAAGACGTAGAGCTTGCCGTCCTGCACCGCGGCGTAGCGCGGGTCGCCGTCGAACTTCTTGCCGACCGAGACGCCGAAGGTGCAGAAGCCGCCGTTCTGCGGAAGATAATGCGACGGGTTCTTCTCGAAGGTCTTCCGGGTTGCCTCCGAGGAGAAGTAATAGGCGATCCCGTCATGCACGGCGGTGTGCCGTGCGCTCCCTTCGATGCGGTTGCCGAGATCGACGAAGGCGACTGGGTCGATGCCGTGAAGCCCGAGCGGGGCGCCGGCGGCGGTAAGTCCGGTCGCGGTGTTGTATTCGTCCACCGCGAAAGCAGGGGAGGCGCCGGCGAGGCCTGCGGCGAGCACGGCGGCAAGTGTGATGGCCTTGTTCATGGGATGTGTCCTTTATCTGTTGGGTTGATTGGCTCTGTTACGCCGCCGCAGCGTTGCCGGTGCGGACCACCGGGAAATCGATCTCGGTGTCGGCGATGTGGTTGAGGTAGTTGGTGAAGATGTTGAGCAATGTGTGCCCGATGATCTCCACGACTTCCTCCTCCGAGTAGCCGGCCGCGCGGATATCCGCGAGGTCGGTGTCGGACAGGTGGCCGCGGGACGCGACGATGCGGGTGGCGAAGCGGAGCGCGGCCTGGGTCTTCGGGTCTTCCGAGATGCCTTTCAGGTTGCGGTCGATCTCGGCCTTGTCGATCCCGTGCATGCCGCCGAGCACCGTGTGCGCCGAGGCGCAGTAGTCACATTCATTGGCGCCGGCGACGGCGAGGGCGATCTGTTCGCGGGCGCCGCCGCTCAGACGGCCCTGGGAAAGCGCGCCGGCGAAGCCGAGATAGCCGCCAAGCGCGGCGGAGGACTGGGCGAGGGTGGCGATGATGTTCGGCACGCCGCCCATCTGCTTGCGGACTGCGGAGAGCAGGTCGCGGGTCTTGTCGGAAGCGGCCGCTTCGTCGATGCGGGAAATACGCTGCATGGGAACCTCCAGATGCGTTGTTGTGTGCGTCTGGAGGGAAGCTGATGCAGATCGGACGATTAATCAATTAACTCGCAGAATATAGCGACAATCTGCAAATCAGATCGGACGATTGGCAAATTATAATGCCGTTTTCCGGTATTCGAGCGGGGTCTGGCCGAACTTCTGGGCGAAAGCGCGGGTGAAGGCGGCGGGGGATCTGTAGCCGATGTCACCGGCGATCTTCTGCACGCTCTCCCGGCTGGTCTCGAGTTTCGCGAGCGCCTTCTGCAGCCGCCAGTCCGCGAGATAGGCCATCGGGCCGGCGCCGATGAGTTCGCTGAAGCGCTCAGCGAAGCGGCTGCGCGACATGGCGACCTCTGACGCGAGCTTCTCCACGGTCCAGTTCTCGCCCGGCCGGGAATGGACCAGCTCCAGCGCACGGCCGATCTGGCGATCGGAAAACGCATCCAGCACGGAACAGAATGAGCCGCTTTCTCGGATGCCGACGCGCAGCAGTTCGATGAAGACGATCTCGGAAAGCCGGGTGACGGCGGCGACGGAGCCCGCACCTTCCGCGAACAGCCGGCGGGCCACCATGCGGAGCATGTCGTCGAGCAGCGGCTCGCGAGCGCGTTTCGCCGCGGTGACCACGATATGGCCCGGCAGGGCGCGGAGCAGCGGGTGGTCGGCGCCGGTGCGGAAATTGAAGTGGCCGCAGATCATCTGCGTCGCCGCTTCCGGATCGCCCTTGCCGTAGACTATGACACCGCGCCCGTCATAGCCGCTTTCGCGCATGAGGCTCTCGTAGGACAGCGGCTTGCGTCCGGCGCTGTCGGACAGCACGTGGCTGCGCCCGCGCGGCACGAGGATCAGGTCGCCCGGGTTGAGCTCCGCCGTGCCGCCACCGGCGACCTCCACATGCAGGCGGCCTTGCACCACGAGATGGAAGCGCGCGGCGCCCGCATGATCGGGCACCTCCACCGACCAGGGCGCGGAGAAGTCGGTGCGGAAATAGAGCGCACCCTTCAGGTCGAGCGTGTCGAGAATGTCGTCGAGAACGTCCATGTAAAGCTGTCCGTACGGGAAGGTCGGACGATCTGCATAGAATAAGGTCATGACGAGCTGCAAGCCTGATCAGGCTGCCGGTAACGCGATCGTGGCCACAAGTCCACCTTCCCTGCGGTTGGCGAGACGGACGTCGCCGCCATGGGCGCGGGCGATGGTGCGGGCGATGGTCAGGCCCAGGCCCGCGCCGCCGGTTTCCGTCGACCGCGCCGGGTCGAGCCGCTCGAAGGGGGTGAAGGCGCGCTCCATGTCGGCTTCCGGGATGCCGGGGCCGTTGTCGCTGACCTCCATGAGTATCTCCCCGCCTGCCTTGCGGATCGTGATTTCGGCGCTGCCGCCATAGGTGACGGCGTTGCGCACCAGGTTGGTGAGCGCGCGTTTCAGCGCGACGGGGCGGCAGGCATGGACGATGGCCGCCTCCGGATCGATGCAGGAAACATCGAGGCCGAGGCATTCGAGATCCTCCACCAGGCTTTCCGCCAATGCGCCCAGATCGACGCGGCTGGTCTCCTCTCCGTCGGCGGCGTCGCGGGCGAAGGCGAGCGCCGATTCCGCCATCTGCTGCATGTCGTCAAGCTGGCGCTGCATGCGGAAGCGCAATTCCCCGTCCTCGACGAATTCCGCCTGCAGCCTGAGCGAGGTGATCGGGGTGCGCAGATCGTGGCCGAGCGCCGCCAGCATCCTTGTCCGGTCCTCGACGAAGCGGCGCAGCCGTTCCTGCATCAGGTTGAAGGCGCGGATGGTCTCCTTCAGATCGTCCGGGCCTTCCTCGGGTATCGTCTCCACCGTCTCGCCGCGCCCGATGCGGTCGGCGGCGGACGCCAGCGTTTCCAGCGGGCGCGAGACCCGGCGGACGGAGAAGATGATGACCAGCGCGAGGATGGAGCCGGTGACAAGCAGCGAGAGCAGGACGGGGTAGCCGATATCCGGGGCACGGCGGCGAAAGTTGAAGCCGGCATTCAGCCAGCGCCCGTCGGCGAGCGATATCGAGAGCGCGAAATCCGGCCGGTAGCGCCGGAAGGAAGGCTCGTCGTCATCATCGTGATCGTGATCTCTCCGGAGCCGCTCCGGGAGGGTGGCGCCTCGCAGGAATGTCTCGCTCCGGTTGAAGCGGATGTCGCGGTCCCGCCCGATCCGTTCCTTCAGGGCGGCGATGTGCTCTTCGTGGTCTTCGTGCCAGAACGCGCCGGATTCGACGCCGGGTGGCAGCACGGCGCCGGGCGAGACCCAGAAATCCATGAAGGGCGAGGAGGCATTGTCGGCGATCGCCCGGCCGAGGGCGGCCGGCGATGCTTCGACGATGCGCAGGGTGACCGCGATGCGTTCTATCAGGCGGTAGCTCTCGTATTCCCGGAAGGTCTCGCGCCGGTCCCAGCCGAGCACGATGACCACGATGACCTGGGCGATGACGAAGCCGGCCAGCGTCAGCAGGATCATGCGTCCGGCCATGCGGCGCGGCCAGAAGCGGGTGAAGCGTCTCATGGCTGTTCCACCTGCGCGGTGAACATGTAGCCGCCGCCCCAGACCGTGGTGATCAGGTCGGGGTTCTTCGGGTCGCGTTCCAGCTTGCGGCGCAGCCGGCTGACGCGGTTGTCGATGGACCGGTCGAAGGGCTGGGCGCTGCGGCCGCTGGCGAGGTCGAGCAGCTGGTCGCGGGTCAGCACCCGGCGGGGATGTTCGAGGAAGACCGTTAGCAGCCGGTATTCCGCGTTACCGAGGGGCAGGGCGACGCCGTCCTCGCCGATCAGTTCGCGCCGCAGCGGCCGCAGCCGCCAGCGGTCGAAGCGGATTTCCTCGGAATCCTCGATGGAAACCGTCGTGCCGCTGCGTTCCCCCCGCCGCAGCACGGCCCGGATGCGCGCCACCAGTTCACGCGGCTCGAACGGCTTGGTGACGTAAACGTCGGCGCCGAGTTCGAGACCGAGGATGCGGTCGGCGCTCTCGGTGACGGCGGTCAGCAGGATCACCGGCACATCACCCGCATGGCGCAGGCCGCGCAACAGCGACAGCCCGTCCTCGCCCGGCATCATGATGTCGAGCACGACGAGGTCGATGGCGGCGGTCTCCATCACCTTGCGGGCCTCCGCCGCGCTTGCCGCCAGCGAGGTCCGCATGTTGTGGCGCTGCAGGTAGCGCGCCAGCGGCTCGCGGATGTCGCGGTGGTCGTCGACGACGAGGATATGCGGTTCTTCGGCCATGTTCGTTCCGTCCGGTATGGCTACTGGATACTGCCTGAGGCCGTGCAGCGCCATTGATCTGTTGTACCGAAATGTAGCGGGCCGGGGGTTCGCGACAATCTGCGACAAACAACCCTGTCCGACGACAAACTTCCGCGACCGCCGGGCATCATCTTCCGTCCTGCCGGGGGACAGAACCCCGCCCACCAGACAGGAGATATCGAAGATGCGCGATCACAAGATGAAGACCCACACCAAGATCGTTCTCGGCGCCGGCACGCTGGCGCTTGCCGCGGGCATCGCCGGCTACGCGATTGTTGCGCAGGCCTCGGAAGGCGGCTGGGGCCGCGGTGGCGACCGCGGCCATGGCGGGCCGCACGGCATGATGCGGATGTTCGACCGCTTCGACACCGACGAGGACGGCAAGGTCACCCGTGCCGAAATCGAGGCCCTGATCGGCGGTCGTGTCGAGATGTTCGACAGGGATGGCGCTGCCGGGCTGTCGAAGGAGGAATTCACCCTTCTCCTCGCCGAGATGATGAAGGACCGGATCGATCGCCACTTCTCGCGGCTCGACGACAACGATGACGGTGTGATCGACGCCGGTGAACTGGAGAAGCCGGCGACCCGGATGCTCCGCTGGATCGACGAGGACGGTGACGGCGCCGTCTCGATCAAGGAAGCCAAGTCGGCAATGGCGAAACGTGGCCACGACGACGATGATTGAGGCAGTCATGAACCGGCGGCCGGGCAGTGACCCGGCCGCCGCGACTGTCAGAGCGTTATCCAGCTCTGGAAGGCGAGGCCGGCAATGACGGCGCCGGCCAGCGAGAACGTGATGTAGAGCGCGAAGACCGGCAGGCGGGCGAGCGCGAAGACGGCGATCGCCGCCGGGATCGAGGTGACGCCGCCGGCAACCAGGAAGGCCATGCCGGCGCCCGGCGCCATGCCGCCGCCGACGAGGCCCGCGACCAGCGGCACCGCGGCATAGCCGTTGAGATAGGCCGGCACCCCGACCAGTGCTGCGAGCAGGATCGACAGCAGGCCGCCGTCGCCGGCAATATCGGCGATCCAGCCCGGCGGCACGTAGGCCACCATCAGGCTTTCCAGCAGGTAGGCCAGCACCAGCCATTTCAGCAGGAACAGGCCCGTCTTGCGGCCCTCGGTGAGGAACTTCGCCCGCCGGTCCGCATCGTCCCAGAACGTCCAGTGCACCTCTTTCGGCGCGCGGATCTTCGAGCCGCCGCAGCCGCCATTGCCGACATGGTCGCGCAAGGGGTTTGTCAGCATGCCGGTGGCGGACAGCGCCAGCGTGCCGAATCCTCCGAGCAGGCCGATCCCGATGGCCGCCATGGTCTTGGCAACCGCGAAGACCATGCCGAGTTCGCCGGCAGTGACCATGAACATGGTGGGGTCCATCAGCGGCGAGGCGAGCCAGAAGGCCATGACCGGGGGCAGGGGGACGCCGATGGCCAGCAGGGCCGCGATCAGCGGGATGACACCGCAGGAGCAGAAGGGCGAGACGGCGCCGAACAAGGCAGCCATCGGCACCATGAGCGCCATGCGGCCGGAGAAGATGCGGGCGATCAGGTTGTCGGCGCCGCTGGCCCCGGCCCAGGCGGCGAAGGCGACGGCGAAGGCCAGGAACGGCAGGATGTCGATCACCGCGTCGATGACGAAGTGCAGGCTTTCCGGCGCCTGGGCCGGGGCGAATATCGCGAGGCCGGCGAATATCGCGGCGGTGGCCATCCAGGCCATGTCCGGTTTCAGCCGGAAGGGGGCTTCGGGCAGTTTGAAGGCGAGCAGTCTGTTCATGCGGGTAGGCTCCGTTTAACGGCTCTCGGCCGTCAGCCGGCGTCGGCGAGGGGTTCCACGCCGGCGCAGCATTGTTCAGTCATGAAATCGAAGACGGTCTGCATGGTTTCGTAGTTCGCCTGGCAGATGGTTTCCCGGCCGACCCGGTCCTGGGAGACCAGGCCGGCGCGGGTGAGCGTCGAGATGTGATGGGCGAGCGTCGAGGCGGGAATGGCGGTGCGCAGCTGGATGTCGCCGACATTCATGCCGTCGCGTCCGGCCCGCACCAGCAGGCGGAAGACCTGCAGGCGCTTCTCGTTGCCGAGAGCCGAAAGAATATCCGCCGCGTCCGAATCGTTCATGTCCGTCTCCTTTAAATAACTAGATATCTAGTTTTATAGAAATATCAAGAGGGAAGTTTGCCGGGATGCTTTTGTGACTGTGCCGGGCGGGCGTCGTCGCTATTCTGCGCGCAACCGTGCAGTAAGGAGAGTGACGATGAGCCGGGTTCTGCCCCCCAGACCAGACGAGATGACCGAGGCCCAGCAGGCGATGTATGACGGTATCGTGCACGGCCCGCGCACACCGAAGGGCGGCCGCAGCCCGTTCATAGATGACGAGGGGCGGCTGATCGGCCCGTTCGGCATCTGGAACATCGCGCCGAATGTCGGTGATGCGGTGCAGAATGTCGGCGTCGCCGTGCGCTACAACACCTCGCTCCCGGCCCGGGTGCGCGAGATCGCCATCCTCGCGGTCGGCGCCGCCTACCGGGCGAATTTCGAATGGTACGCCCATGCCCCGCTGGCGGCGGCGGTCGGGGTGAGCGCGGAACAGCTCGAGCGGTTGCGGCAGGGCGACGACCCGGAGGGGCTGTCGGAGGAGGAGGAGCTCGCCATCACGCTTGCCCGCGAACTGATCGACGACCGCGCGGCGAGCGAGGCGACCATGCAGGCGGTCATCGCAACCTATGGCGACGAGGCGGCGGTCGAGCTGGTTCTCCTGATCGGCTATTACGCGATGCTCTGCATCACGCTGAACGCCTTCGACGTCGACCTGCCGGCCGGCGAGGAGAAGCCCTTCGGCTGATGATGGGCGATCTCCCGTCCAGAGTCACAAATCCCCCCGCATCCGGGGGGATGCAGGGGGATCGGGGGGATGATTGTGGTGCAATAACAACCCCCGCCGGAGTTCGAGAACTCCGGCTTCAGGATGACCCAGCCCGCATTGCTGCACAATAGAGCGGCGGGCTGAAAACATGCATAAAAATTCGCCAGAGAGGCCTGTCTGCACAAAATCGATGCAGGCTTCATGAGAATCGGCCCTCCCCGCAGGCTCATAACCCGGAGCGGTGCGGGCCTGTCGCAAATCCCCTGAATCCATGAGGATTCCATACAGGCCCCGGGGCGGATTCAGGCGCCGCCGGAATCTGGCCCGGAAATTGCTGAGTTCGCTGCGGTGCAATAACAACCCTAGCGGAGGCTTTTCTCATGAGGGGAACTCTCAAATCCATGCTGTGTGCCGGTGTCGTCGCCGCCACGGCGCTTACGGCCGGCGCAGCCGCGCAGGCCCAGGACACGATCAAGGTCGGTATCCTGCATTCACTTTCCGGCACGATGGCCATCAGCGAGACGACGCTGAAGGATGTCATGCTGATGCTCATCGAAGAGCAGAACAAGAAGGGCGGCATTCTCGGCAAGAAGCTCGAGCCGGTCGTCGTCGATCCGGCCTCCAACTGGCCGCTGTTCGCGGAGAAGGCCCGCGAGCTGATCCAGGTTTCCAAGGTTGACGCCGTGTTCGGCTGCTGGACCTCGGTGTCCCGCAAGTCCGTCCTGCCGGTGTTCGAGGAACTGAACTCGCTGCTGTTCTACCCGGTGCAGTACGAAGGCGAGGAAAGCCAGAAGAACGTGTTCTACACGGGTGCGGCTCCGAACCAGCAGGCCATTCCCGCCGTCGATTACCTGATGGCCGAAGGCGTTGAGCGCTGGGTGCTGGCCGGAACCGACTATGTCTATCCGCGCACGACCAACAAGATCCTCGAGACCTATCTCAAGGACAAGGGCGTTGCGGCCGAAGACATCATGATCAACTACACGCCGTTCGGTCATTCCGACTGGCAGACCATTGTCTCCGACGTCAAGAAGTTCGGCTCCGCCGGCAAGAAGACGGCCGTGGTCTCCACGATCAACGGTGACGCGAACGTTCCGTTCTACAAGGAACTCGCCAACCAGGGCATCAAGGCCGAGGACATCCCGGTCGTGGCCTTCTCCGTCGGCGAAGAGGAACTCGCCGGTATCGATACCGCCCCGCTGGTCGGCCATCTCGCGGCATGGAACTACTTCATGTCGGTGAAGACCCCGGAAAACGATGCCTTCATCAAGCAGTGGCAGGCGTTCACCAAGAACGACAAGCGCGTCACCAACGACCCGATGGAAGCCCACTATATCGGCTTCAACATGTGGGTTAAGGCGGTCGAGAAGGCCGGCACCACCGATCCGGATGCCGTCATCGATGCCATCGTCGGCGTCACCGTGCCGAACCTCTCCGGCGGCTACTCGGCGATGATGCCGAACCATCACATCACCAAGCCGGTGCTGATCGGCGAAGTGCAGGCCGACGGCCAGTTCGAGACCGTGTGGGAAACCCCGGGCCTCGTGGTAGGCGATGCCTGGTCCGACTTCCTGCCGGGTTCGAAGGACCTGATCTCCGACTGGCGCAAGCCGATGTCCTGCG
>JAVKCR010000445.1:0-10965 GCA_040222645.1 Rhodospirillales bacterium | reverse complement strand
CCGACCTCGAATTCCGGCTTCAAGGCGCCGTCGGCGATCCTGAAATCCGAGTTCGGCCTGATTGCCGATACCGATTTCAGCACCGCCTTTTCCGGCAAGCATGACAATTCGATCCTCGGCGTCGCCAACAAGGATTACGATGCCGCCGCCATCGCCAACTCGGTGCTGAAGCGGATGATCGACCGCAAGGTCGTCGACCCGGCGAAGATCCGCACGGTCTACAAGTCGCAGACCTTCCCGACCACCGGTTACGGCCTGGCCCACAACCTGCACCCGGAACTGGCGGCGAAGATCAAGCAGGCGTTCTTCTCCTTCCAGTGGGAAGGCAGTGACCTGCAGAAGGAATTCAAGGCCGAAGGTTCCTTCATCGCGATCAGCCACAAGTATGACTGGGACGTGATCCGCAAGATCGATGCCGCCAACGGCGTGACCTACGCCTGCAAGTAAGGCATCCCTTCCGATGTTGCCGGGTCCGGCCTGACGGCCGGGCCCGGCAGCGTCGTTTTCGACAACCGCAACCCGCAGGCTGTCCCGATGTTGCGAATTACCAATCTCGTCAAACAGTACCGCACCGGCGACCGCGCCCTCACGGACGTCACGCTCGACGTCCCTGACGGCCAGGTGATGGCCCTGATCGGACCGTCCGGGGCCGGCAAGTCGACGCTGATCCGCTGCGTCAACCGTCTCGTGGAACCGACATCGGGCAAGATCCAGCTCGGCGATATGGAGCTGACCACGCTGGGACAGGGCGCGCTGCGCCGGGCACGACGGCGGATGGGCATGATCTTCCAGGAATATGCCCTGGTCGAGCGGCTGACCGTGATGGAGAACGTGCTGTCCGGCCGTCTCGGCTATGTCGGCTTCTGGCGCAGCTGGTTCCGCAAGTTTCCGCAAAGCGATATCGACGAGGCCTTCCGGCTGCTGGAGCGGGTCGGGCTTGACCACATGGTCGACAAGCGCGCCGACGAACTGTCCGGCGGCCAGCGCCAGCGGGTCGGCATCTGCCGCGCGCTGATCCAGAACCCCGATCTCCTGCTGGTCGACGAACCGACCGCCTCGCTCGACCCCAAGACCTCGCGCCAGATCATGCGCCTGATCAACGAGCTCTGCCGGGAACGCGGGCTGGCGGCGATCATCAATATCCACGACGTCATGCTGGCCCAGATGTTCTCCGAACGGATCGTCGGGTTGCAGATGGGCGAGATCGTCTATGACGGCCCGCCCGACGGCCTGACCGCTGAGGTGCTGACCCAGATCTACGGCGAGGAAGACTGGGAGGCGACCATTCGCAAGGTCGAGGACGAGGAAGACGGCGAGGAAGAGGTGGCGCCGGACACCGGTGCGCCGAAAGGCCCGGTCATCGACCGGGAACGCCTGGCCGGCGAAGCAGGTTGAGGGGCATGACGGAATGACCGCCGAGACCATGCCCCGTACCTGGAAGAAGCCGCCGATGATCCGGAGCAGCCGCCTGCGCTGGCTGCTCGGCCTCGGCGCCGCGCTTTATCTCGCGCTTGCCTTCGGCACGCTGGAGATCAACTGGACCCGGGTGATCGAGGGGCTGCCGCGCGCCCAGTCGTTCATCGGGGCGTTCTTCCCGCCGGACTTCGTGTCCCGCTGGGACGCCATTCTCGAGGGCATCTACGAGAGCATCTGGATGACCGTCACCTCGACGGCGGTGGGCATCCTGCTCTCGATTCCCATCGGGCTCGGCGCGGCGCGCAACCTGGCGCCGCGGCCGGTCTACCTGTTCTGCCGCTCCATCCTCGCGGTGTCCCGCAGCTTCCAGGAAGTCATCCTCGCGATCTTCTTCGTGAAACTGTTCGGTTTCGGCCCCTTCGCCGGGTTCGTCACCCTGTCGATCGCGACCATCGGCTTCTACGGCAAGCTGCTGGCCGAGGATATCGAGGACATGGACCCGGGCCAGGCGGAAGCGGTGAAGGCGACGGGGGGAAGCTGGTTCCAGTGGCTGAACTACGCGGTGCAGCCGCAGGTGATGCCGCGGATGATCGGCCTCGGCCTCTACCGCTTCGATATCAATTTCCGCGAATCCGCGGTGGTCGGCATCGTCGGCGGCGGTGGCATCGGGGCGACGCTGAATACCGCTTTCGACCGCTATGAGTTCGATTCGGCCGCGGCGATCCTGCTGATCATCATCGGCATCGTCATGTTCGTCGAATATACCTCCGGCTATGTCCGGAAATGGGTGCAGTGACATGGTGGTGACCACGCGCGATTCCGGCACCAGGCTCTGGCAGCGCCGGACCACGAAACTGCAATTGCTGATCTGGGCCGCATGGCTGGTCGGGGTCGCGGTGTTCGTGTTCTGCTGGCAGCTGATATCGGAAAGGACCATCTGGTTCTTCGTGACCGACGCACCGACGCAGGCCGCCGATCTCGGGGCACGGATGTTCCCGCCGGCCTGGGGCTACGCCGCGAAGATCTGGGTGCCGTTGTGGGATACCATCAACATCGCCACGCTGGGCACGCTGATGGCGTTGATCCTTGCAGTCCCCATCGCCTTCTGCGCCGCCCGCAACACCACGCCGAGCGTCGTCTTCGTGCGGCCGGTGGCGCTGTTCATCATCGTCGCCTCGCGCTCGATCAATTCGCTGATCTGGGCGCTGATGCTGGTCACCATCCTCGGCCCCGGCGTGTTTGCCGGCATCATCGCCATCGGGCTGCGTTCCATCGGTTTCTGCGCCAAGCTGCTCTACGAGGCGATCGAGGAAATCGACCCCGCCCAGACCGAGGCTATCAGCGCGACCGGCGCGTCGCGCGCGCAGGTGCTGGCCTACGGTATCGTGCCGCAGGTGATGCCGGCCTTCGCCGGAATCTCGGTGTTCCGCTGGGACATCAATATCCGGGAATCGACGGTGCTCGGGCTGGTCGGCGCCGGCGGTATCGGTCTGCAGCTCTCGGCCTCGATCAACGAACTCGCCTGGTCCCAGGTGACCCTGATCCTGATTGCCATCATCGCAACCGTGATCCTGTCGGAATGGGTTTCTGCGAAGGTGCGGCACGCGATCATCTGATCGCCGGTCCGCATCGCGCGGCCGGTTGCGGCGCTCGTCGCCGCCCGTTCAGTTCTCGGTTTCTTTCGGCAGCTTGCCGGCGATGCCGTAGGCCCGTTCCCGGGATTCCATCTCGTGCCAGACCTCGGAAGGAGATACGCCCATTTCCGCCCAGAGGACGGTGAGGTTGTAGATCAGGTCGACGGATTCCTGGATCACCTTGTCGCGCTGGCCGGTGACGCATTCGAGGGATATCTCGACCGCCTCCTCGGCGACCTTCTTGGCGATCTTGGTGCGGCCGTCGCGGAACAGCTTCGCTGTCTTGCTTTCCGGCGGTGATTCGCCGCGGGCGACCACGACCATGCTGTAGAGACGGTTGATCGCGTCAGACATTTTTTCTCGTCATGATTCCGGGCGAAGGGGCTGGGCCAGCGGGACGGTGGATTCCTTCTCGGAGGTGTCGCGCAGTCGGCTGTCCGCCAGTTCGCCCGCTTCCTCGAGTATCGGGTAGGCGACGGCGGTGATATGGCTGTTGATGCGCTTCAGGTCGCGCAGCACGTCGAGATGCAGCGAGGAGGTCTCGATCGAATCCGCCCGCCCGGCGCCGACGCGGTTGTAATGGCTTTCGACCAGCGTCAGTTCGAGATCGCGCATGGTGGTCTTCTCGCGCAGCAGGCCGCGCGCCATCTCGAGATCGCCGGTCATGAAAACGTTGAGGGCGGTGTCCATGTTGGCGACCACCCGCTCGTGGAAATCCCTCAATTCGCGCAGTCCGGTCTCGGAGAACAGTGCCTTGCGCTTGATCTTCTTCGCGGCCAGTTCCATCAGGTTCTTGTCGATGATGTCGCCGACATGTTCGAGATTGGTGGTGAACGAGAGAATCTCGACCCCGCGCTGGCTCTCGTCCTTGTCGAGTTCCTCGCGTCCGAGGCGGGTGATGTAGAGTTTGATCGCCTCGTGCAGCTGGTCGACCACGTTGTCCTGCTTCTCGACCTCCTTCATCAGCACCGGGTCGTCGCGCTCGAACACTTCCATCGAGCGCGCGAGCATCGAGCGGGTGAGATCGCCCATCCGCAGCGTCTCGCGCGCCGCATTCGCCAGCGCTACCGACGGTGCGTCGACCGGGTTGCTGTCGATATAGCGCGGCTGGCCGGGATCGTCCGTCACGATTTCGTCGGGGCAGAGCTTCTCCGTCAGTTTCACGACCAGCGGCAGGATCGGCAGGAAGAACAGTGCGAGCGCCAGGTTGAAGCCGGGATGAAAATTGGCGACATAGCGTGCCGGCTCGCTGCCGGCGAGGCCGAGCCAGGGCTGCAGCCACGGCAGGGCGAAGGCGAAGGCGAGCACGCCGGCGACCCGCATCGCGAGATTGCCGACGGCAATGCGCCGGCCGGCCGGCGGGGTGCCGAGCGTCATCGCGAAGGCAATCAGGCCGCTGCCGAGATTGGCGCCGAGCACCAGTGCCATGGCAAGCTGCAGGCTGACAAGCTGGGTGGCCGCCAGCGACATTATCAGCAGCACGATCGCGACGGAGGAATGCGACAGCCAGGTGATCAGCGCGGCGACGACGATGGCCAGCAGCGGCTCATCGGTCATCGGGCCGATCAGTACCGAGAATATCTCGGAGGAGCGCAACGGCGCCGAGACGGCAACGATCAGTTTCAGCGACAGCAGCATCAGGCCGAGACCGATCGCGGTGCGCGCGATACTGCGGCGCTTGCTTGACTCGCTCGACAGGAAGATGGCGACGCCGGCGACGATCAGCAGCGGCGACAGCCACCGGATGTCGAGCGAGAAGAGCTGGACGACGGCCGTCGTGCCGATATCGGCGCCGAGCATGATCGCCAGCCCGGCAAGCACGGTGAGCAGGCCGCGGGAGACGAATCCGGCGGTGATGATGGCGGTCGCGGTCGAACTCTGCAGCACGGTGGTGACGCCGAGGCCGGACAGGAACGCGGTGAAGCGGTTGCGCGCGGACATCGACAGGCCGCGCCGGAGCGCCGACCCGAAGGCGCGGCCGAACCCGGTCCGGACCATGCGCGCTCCCCATAGCAGGAGTGCCACGCCGCCCAGCAGGTTGATGATCGTTTCCATCCGTCCCGAAATTCTTTGTAAATATGCGAATCCCCAAATATTAAGCCCACGATGCCATTCTTCCAAATGGGAATAGTAGTCCGGTCGGCGTTTTCACAAATTTTCAGTGCCCGGACAGGCGCTTACTCGACCGAATTCTGTTCATGCATAGAGATCGGCAATGCATGCATTGCCGATCTCTATGTCAGCAAGCGCCGGCAATTGATCTTGATGGCCTGAACCGACGCCTCGTTCCATGACAAGCTCCGATGGCTGCATTGTGAATGGATCAGCCATTCTGTGAGTGGTCAGAATACAGGAGTGGACGATCACCCGGCGAATGCTCGGCGGATCGCTTCGCACATCGCCTCGCAAATGGGTCCCTTCGCTCCACCTGCCTTTTGCAGGACGAGATATGTAGGATAGCGGTTGGAAACCAGGGGATGTTGGCGGAGTCCCGCTGTATCTTCCGACGCACTCAGCAAGCCGGTGGCGATACCTGCCTGTACGGCAGATCGAACCCCCACCACGCTCTCACTGCTGAAGATGATCTGGTAGCGCTGTCCGGCGTCCGTCAAACTGTTCAGCGCCAGGTCTCGCCACCAGCAATCACGATCGAACACGGCAATTGGCAGTATGTCAGAAGACGGTACCGGATGATTGCGGCTGCACATCCAGATCAAATGATCTTCCCTGAGAACTTCATCGCCCATATCGGGTGACGGTACCTCGTGGACCGCGAGATCGAGATCCCCGGATTCAAGGGCTTCGGGGAACCCGGACCCGAGGGCGCAATGGACTTCCAGTTCGACGTCCGGGTGGCGGGTGGCAAAATCAGAAACGATATCGGCAAGCTCGGTCCGGCCGGGATCGTCGGGCATCCCGATCCGCAATTTGCCCTTCAGCCCGCCGCCACGAAGTTCTGACAGCGTCCTGTCGAGCGATTGTACGACCTTCATTGCAACCGGCCGCAATTTCTCGCCGGTCGCCGTCAGGGATACCCCGCGCCCATGCCGGTGAAAAACGGGCTTTCCGATGACGTTTTCCAATTGCCTGATCTGAAGGCTCGTCGCGGATTGGGATCGTCCGATCCGTTCAGCACCGCCCGTGACGCTTCCGGCCGCTTCGATGGCGAGAAACGTGCGCAAAAGGTCGCTGTCGAGATGTGACATGACATTTAAAAATCCGATAGCTGAAATATAAACTACTCGTTTTTCATATTTCTGTCGAGCGGGCAGGCTCTCCTTTCAAAGCATAAGGGGATCGCCATGTCGGTGTCAGAGATCGTTCAACGAGCCCGACCCAGAGCAAAGCATGTCTATGTATTGCTGGCTGTGGCACTTGCGGTATTGATTCTCCGGCAGCCCGCGACGGCCCTGGAAACAGCGCAATTCGTTGTGTTTGGCATGATCGATGTCGCGCCGCTTGTTGTTCCGGGCATTCTGCTCGCCGCCTGGATCACGGCCAGTGGTGCCAGCGACTACGTGTCGACGGTCTTTCAGGGACGGACACTTCAAACAGTGCTGGCGGCGACAATCGTTGGTACGGTCCTGCCGGTCTGCGGCGTGACGGTCCTGCCGTTGATGGTCGGATTGCTGGCGGCCGGCGTTCCCCTGGCCCCGGTCATGGCCTTCTGGCTTGCGTCACCCATCACCGGACCGGCAGAGCTTTCCGCTACCGCGGCGATGCTGGGCTGGGGTTTCGCGATCGGCAAGACCCTGGCCGCCATCGGATTGGGGTTGTTCGGCGGCGCCATCACCGCCGTATTCGCGCGCCGTGCGTGGGCAAGGTCGCCGTTGCGATCCAACCTTCTGGTGGGCTCCCTGGGTGGGCGACTGAGCGCCGGCGAGAGCGAAAGCCCGGGATACGATGCCCGGGTTTGGCGTGAGCCGGCCCGGCGTGCAAGGTTCCTGCGAGAATGCTGGTCGATCGCACGTCTCATTTTTCTGGTCCTGACACCCGCGTTTACCGCCGAGTACCTTCTGGGTGCGTTTCTGGAGCCGAATGCCGTTGCCGCTCATGTGGGTCGCGATAGCGTCTTCGCCGTACCAATTGCGGTCATCGTCGGCGGTCCAGCCTATATCGACGCCTATGCGGCGCTTCCTCTGACGCGAGCGCTCCTCGATCACGGTATGTCTCCAGGCGCTGCAATGGCCTTCCTGGTCTCCGGCGGCGTGGTCAGCATATGGGGTGCGATGGCGATCTTTCCGGTGCTGAACCTGAAACCTTTCCTGCTCTACCTCGCGGTCGCCGTTGTTGGATCCATGATTTCAGGATGGACGTTCGGAGCATTCGTCCCGTGATCGCGGCGCTCATTCCGCGATATCAACCTGCAATGTAACCGGACGGGAATCCCAACTGAACCTGTCCGTTCAGGTCAGGCCGCTAGTAGGGGGAATCGACGTCGCCGGTCTCGACATAGACCGATTTGAGGCGGCTGTAGCTTTCGATCGCCGCGGCGGCGTTCTCGCGCCCGAAACCCGAATGCTTGATTCCGCCGAAGGGCAGACCCGCCGGGGTCAGGTTGTAGGCGTTGATCCAGCAGGTGCCGGCTTCCAGGCGTGCCGCCATGCGGTGCCCGCGCGCCAGGTCGCGGGTGAAAACGCCCGCTGCGAGTCCGAAACTGGTGGCGTTCGCGCGTTCCAGGACCTCCGCCTCGTCGTCGAAGGCGAGCACGCACATGACGGGTCCGAAGATTTCCTCCCGCGCGATGGTCATGGCGTCGGTCACGTCGGCGAAGATGGTCGGGGCGACGAACTGGCCGGCCTCCAGCCCCGGCACGCCGACCTCCGACCCGCCCGCCACGAGGCGGGCGCCTTCGGCCTTGCCCTTCCCGATATAGTCGAGCACCTGCGCCTTCTGCCGGGCGGACACCAGCGGGCCGATCTGCGTCGCCTCGTCTCGCGGGTCGCCGATGGTCATGCGTGCCGTGCGTGTGGCGAGTTTCTCGAGGAAGGCATCGAGGGCGCCCCGCTGGACGAAGACGCGGGTGCCGTTGGAACAGATCTGGCCGGTGGAATAGAAGTTCCCCAGCATCGCGCCGCCAACCGCGTTGTCGAGATCGGCATCGTCGAAGACGATCAGCGGTGACTTGCCGCCGAGTTCCAGCGTGACCTGCTTGAGGCTCCCGGCCGCGGCCGACATCACGCGCTTGCCGGTGGCGACGGAGCCGGTCAGCGAGACCTTGGCGATTTCCGGCCGGGCGAGCAGTGCCGCCCCGGTCCGTCCGTCGCCCTGCACCACGTTGAAGGCGCCGTCGGGCAGGCCCGCCTCGCGGTAGATATCGGCCAGCGCCAGGGCACTCAGCGGCGTTGTTTCCGACGGCTTGAAGATCATCGCATTGCCGCAGGCCAGCGCCGGCGCCGATTTCCAGCAGGCGATCTGGATCGGGTAGTTCCAGGCGCCGATACCAAGGCAGATTCCGAGCGGTTCGCGCCGGGTGTAGCCGAAGGGGCCGCCGAAATCGATGTACTCGCCGTTCATCTTGTCCGTCAGCCCGGCAAAGAAATCGAGGCACTCCGCGCCCGACGCGGCATCGGCGACCAGCGTTTCCTGGATCGGCTTGCCGGTATCCAGGGTCTCGAGTTCGGACAGTTCCCGGTTGCGCTCGCGCAGCAGGGCGGCGGTACGCGCCAGCACCGCGCCGCGCTCGCGCGCCGGCATCGCCGCCCATGCCTTCTGCCCCTCGGTGGCCGCCGCAACGGCACTTTCGACGATGGCGGGGGTAGCCATATGCAGCCGGGCGATGACTTCCCCGGTCGCCGGGAAGATGCTGTCGAAGCGATCGCCTTCCGGATCGTCGGCGAACGTCCCGGCGATGTGATGCGATCCTCTGGGCTGCGTCTGCATGTCGGTCTCCGCGCTGGAAATGGCCAGCCAGAATGTCCGCCATGACCCGGCGGGGCAAGGCGGCTTGCGTTCGGGGGCGGTCGTGATATCGGTCGCGTCTCCTCGAAGGCTGTCCCGCATATGACCGGTCCCGCATCGTCCCGTGCCGACTTCCTCCGCGCCAATTCCCCGTGGCTGGCGGCCGGGCTCCTGCTCGCCTTCTCGTCGAGCTTCGGCCAGACCTACTTCATCGCCATGTTCGCGGAGCCGCTGCGCCAGACCTTCGGCCTGACCCACGGTGAATGGGGCAGGCTCTATACCATCGCGACGCTCTGTTCGGCGGTCGCCCTGGTTCTGGCCGGCCGTTTCGCCGACCAGTTCCGGGTACGCACCATCGCCTTTGTCGTGCTCGGCCTGTTCGCGCTGGTCTGCGTGGCGATGGCCAACGTGCAGTCGGTGCTGATGCTCGGCTTCGTCATCTTCGGCCTGCGCTTCTGCGGCCAGGGCATGATGAGCCATATCTCGATGACCGCGATGGGGCGCTGGTTCGTGCGAACCCGGGGCCGCGCTGTGGCCTTCGCCGCGCTCGGCTATCCCCTCGGCGAGGCGCTGTTCCCGTTTGCCGCCGTGGCGCTGTCGGTCTCGCTGGGTTGGCGCGAGACCTGGCTGGTCGCCGCAGCTGTCCTGGCGTTCGGCTTCGCCCCGTTGCTGGCCTTCCTGCTCCGCCGGGAACGCTCGCCGGCGGGCGACCGTGGCGACGACGAGTTCTCGCCGGGCCTCGCCGGGCATCACTGGTCGCGGCCGGAGGTGCTGCGTCACGGCATCTACTGGGCGCTGATGCCCGGCGTCATGGCACCGCCCTTCATCTCGACGGCACTGTTCTTCCACCAGGCCCACGTGGTGGCGATCAAGCAGTGGGACCTCGTCGTCTATGCCGCCGCCTTCCCGCTGTTCTCGCTTGCCGGCATCCTGTCGGGGCTGGCCAGCGGCGTGCTGATCGACCGGTTCGGCACGCCGCGCCTGCTACCGTTCTACCTGCTGCCGCTGGGGGGCGCGCTGCTGCTGCTGGGCAGCATCGAAGGCGCCTGGACGATGTTTCCCTATCTCGCCCTGATCGGCATGACGACGGGCGTCGGTTCGACGGTGCTCGGTGCGCTCTGGGCGGAACTCTACGGCACCCGGAACCTGGGCTCGATCCGCGCACTGGCGGTGGCCGGGATGGTGTTCGGCACGGCGCTCGGGCCAGGGGTTACCGGCAGCCTGATAGATGCCGGGATCGGTTTCCGCCTGCAATGCATCTTCATGGCGTTCTACATCGTTTTGGTATCGGTGATCTTCGTCCGGCTGGCGGCGAAAATCCGCGGACAGATGCTGGCCTAGCCGAAAAGCTGCCGCCGCAGGTCGCGCCAGGCGACGGTGAGGGTTTCCCGGTGGGCGGGCGCCGCGACCGCGATCAGGCGTTCGGCTCTCGCATCTAGATCGAGGCCGCGGAGGTCGGCTATCCCGTGCTCCGTCACCACGATCAGCGGGTCCGCCTTGGTGATGCCCACAGGCGTGCCCGGTGCGAGGGTCGGCACGATGCGCGATATCTTCCCACCGCCCGCGGTCGCCCCGAGCGCCACCACCGGGCGTCCGCCAGGAACGAAGCCCGCCATCCGGATGAAGTCGGTCAGTCCGCCGGAACTGCTGATGACGCGTCCGGCCCGGGATTCCGCATTGACCTGGCCGAGCAGGTCGACCTCAAGCGCCGAGTTGATGGCGACGAAATTCTCAAGCCGTGCCAGCACGGCGGGTTCATGGGTCTCGCTGACCGGCGCCATCCAGAGTTTCGGGTTGCGGTCGATCCAGCGCACCAGGCCGGCATCGCCGGCGACGATGCCGGTGCGGATGGCATCCTCTCCGCCGGCCAGCGCGCCGGCCTCATCCAAATCCATGACGGCGTCGGAAATCATGCCGGAATGAAGCCTCAGCCCGCGATGCCCGGCGAGCGCCTGCAGCACCGCGACCTGCATCGAGCCGATGCCGAGCTGCAGCACATCGCCGTCGCGCACCA
>JAVKCR010000444.1:0-9502 GCA_040222645.1 Rhodospirillales bacterium | reverse complement strand
GGCCATGATCGCGAGATAGCAGACCAGCGCGGCGACAGCGGCCGAGATCAGGTGATTCATGCCGTTCGGATCAGCCCCCGCCCTTCTTGCGGGCTTCGGCGATGGCTTCCTTGAGATCGTCCAGTTCCTCGCAGCCGAACGGGCAGAGCTTCTCAAGCTTTCCCAGTTGCCCTTCCGCTTTCTCCATCTCTCCGGTCTGGACGTAGAGCTCGCCGAGATACTCGTTGGCGCCGAGATGATCGGGATCGATGGCGAGCGCCTTTTCGTACCAGCCGTAGGATATGTCGAAACGCCCGAGCTTGCGGTTCGCGAAGCCGAGCCAGCTCAGCGCGTCCGCGTTGCCGGGCTCGCCGGCTACAATCGCCTCGAGCTTGCCGATCCCCGCCTCGTAGCGCTCCGCCTTCACGTCGGCCCAGGCTTCCTTCAGTGCCGCCGACAGCTCCCTGGCGGCATCGGGCTGCGGACCGGCGGCATGGCTCACGACTGCTGTCGACAGCGACAGGGCGACAAGCAGGGCAACAGAAAAACTCTTGAGGGTCATGATCGTGCCTCCGTTTCCCGACATTTGTACGCAGATAGCCTCGATCGGGAAACTCCCGATTGCGTTATCCGCGTTCCGCCTCACGGTTTGGATAGCTCTAGCCGGAAACCTGCGACAGTTTCATGTCAACATATGAGAGCACAGAATGGATGATCGGCGGAGCCAATTAGTCCTGGGTCCTGGTCAGATACAACTCCCGGGAGGCTATCCGCACCGCCGCGGTCAATCGTCGCCGCGGGGCAGTTTCATGCCGAGGAGCTTATAGAGCTGGACGCGGTCGGTGCCGTCCTGCAGCAGTTCGGTGAGGAGGTCCTGCAATGGCATGCGCCCCCAGGTCACCGCCCGCTTCACCAGGTATGGCGCGGGGCTGTGCGGCTCCGCCCGGAGCAGGTAGTCCGCTGCGGCATCGAGCATCTTGTAGGCCTGCGCGCGGCTGGTGATCGGTCCGTCGCCTGACACCATGTCCTCCTCCATATCCTCATCCAGCGCGAAGCCGTGGCCATCGGATTCATCGTCATCATTGCCGCGTTCGTCGTCATAGCGCGGCGATTCGCCCTTCTCCGCCATCGTCCGCTGGGCAAACAGCATCACGTTCTTGAGCGCATCCTTAAGGCGGCCGAGACCGGGGGCCGCACTGCCCGCATTGTCGTCGAGAAATTCGTCCAGTTCCTCGGCAGCGGCATAGGCGCGGCTCGAATCCTTCCACAGCCGGACATAGAACTCGCCGGTGGTCAGGGCGACGCTGGTCAGGAACATCTCCCGGGTCACGGCGCCCCCGGCTTCCGCGCGGTTCGCGGCCTGCCCGTCGCGGCGCGAGAGGTTCTCCAGCTGATCGCCGCGTTCGCGATCATTCATGCAATATTTTCGCGCGTCCGAGGTGGTCGGATTCGTGACAGGCAGCAATTTCGCCTCGATCGACATCCGGTCGTTGAGCCAGGCATAGGGGCCGATCCGGAACTCGATATCCTCTTCCTCGATGCGCGGATAGAGGCCTTCCCAATAGGCGCCGGAGAGCGAATGCATCAGTTCGAGACCGGCCGCGAAACCGCTATAGCCATAACGGTGCAGCCAGGCTTCCGTGAGCCAAGCCGCGACCTGGATGTCCTTCGATTGCTCCTTCAGGACCAGGGTGCAGAGATCCTCGACCTCTTTCCAGTCCGCACGCTTGAGTTCGGTCTCCCAGACGCCTTGCGGCAATTGCGGATCATCCGCCCGGCGCGCATCCTTGATCTCGTCATAGATGTTGTCATAGATCACCGACCGGCCGGCCGGATCCTCGCCCGGGATAGGTTCGAGGAATGACTCGAGGTCCGGGCGGAACCGCCCGTTGACCAGCGCCTCCGCACCGTCATCCGTCTTGTCGCTGCCTTCCGGCTCCATCGCCATATCCAAGCTTCACTCCTGACGCTTCGTGGTGGACCCGCCCTGCAGGCCCGCGAGCTTGCGCCCCGGTTCGAGTTCGGGCGCCTTGACCGGCAATTGCACGGGCAACCGTACTTTCCCGACCAGCCGACCCTCGTCCGACGGGGCTGCGACCTGAACCCTGATATAGACACGCGACGGCTCCGGTGTAACCGGCGACAACCCGCCCGAGCCGTCGACCTTTGCCGTCGGCACGTCGAACCGCAGCGTATGCGGGTCCGGATCGGACAACCGCGCGAAATCGTCCGGCTGCGACGCCTGGTCGAGCAACAGGCTGAGCAGCGACCAATTGTTGCGGTAGACATAGGCGACCGCGGTACGGTCAACGCTCATCGCCGGCTCGCCAGGCTTCACGAACGGCGCGTTGGGGGCATCCTTTGCCCAGCGCAGCACGACACCGACCGGGTCGCCATAGCGCCAGCGCAGCGTCTTCTTCTCGCCGCGCAGGCTGGCAAATTGCTCGCCGACGCCGAGCCGCCATTCGATGATCTGGTTGCCCCCGATCTCGCGTCGGCGGTTGACGCGGAAGTCCGCGCCGACATCGAACGTCGGCAGTTCGCCCTCAGCCGTCGCGAGGTAGGGATCGAAGAAGGCGCGTGCGGCCACCATGGTTTCGAGGAAGGAAAGCACCCGGTCACGCGACAGGCCGAAACGCTCGGACCGGCGCAACAGTTCCATGCCGGAGAACTGGTAGTTCTCAAGCATCAGGAAGAAGTCCTTCACATCCTCCGGCAATGCCTCGGCATCGCCCGGCAGGGTCGCCAGCGTTCCGAACGGGAAGCGACCGGCGAGGCGTTCGTTGAAGAAGGCGGCAAGGCGACCGTAGCCGGTTGCGACGGTATCCGCGGCGATGGTCTGGCAGCGGGCCAGCAGGCTCGCCGAGAGTTCCTGGCGGCGGCGGTCGAAGTAGTCGGTCGAGCGCCCGTCGCCCCCTGCCTGGCTCGCCTGCAGCAGGCAGTCCTCGCCGGTCACGCCGGTGAGGGTGAAACGGATGAAATCTTCCAGCATCGAAACGGAATTGCCGGTGGTGCGGCGGTTGTAGGCGTCGATCGCCTCCAGGATACGTTTCCAGCGAACCGCCTCGCGGCTCTCCGGCTGGCCGCGGCCCAGCGCCTCGCTCGAGAGGATTGCAACCAGCGGCCGGGCGTAATCCTCGGCCAGGAAGGCGATCCGGGCGCGTTGCGCATCGAGATAGGCAGCGATTTCCCCGTCATCGCGGGCGTCGTAGCCTTCATAGGCCGGGGGCTGCACGCCGTCCCACCATTCGAACCCGCCGCCGCGCGGCCGGTAGAGCGCTTCCCCGGAAAGGGTCGCGTCGACTTCCTGCAGGAGGTCGTCCGCCTGGTCGCGCATCAGGCGCATGACAAGGCGTTCGCCGGCGACCGTGCGCATGCGCGAAAAGCGGTCGAGGATGCGCAGCAATGACGGTGCCGCCGCCCTGAAGTCGGAGACCTCGCGCCGCAACTGGCCTTCCGGATCGAGCGCGCCGACGGCGGAAATCGCCGTATCGGTCTGTTGGGCCGCCGCCAGCACGTCGAGCACGCTGATCTCAAGCTGCCGCGACGCGGCCCGCTCGATGACCGCCAGCAGTTCCTTCGGAAATTGCGAGCGGTTGCTGTCGAGGTAGCCGGAATAGGCGTCCAGCATGGCGATCGCGCCCTCGAGCAGCGGCCGGTCCCAGTAGATCGCCGACTGCCCGGCAACCAGACGCGGCACAGCGCCGTTGACCTTCTGCATGAAGCGCTGGCTGAGCAGGTCGTTCAAGGCGAGGCCGAGCTGGCTTACCGGCGCCGACACCACCGGGCCGCCGGTCGCCGCATCGCGCACGACGATCGGGCCGATCACCGCCGAACGTGTCGCATAGAGCCGTTCGCCGGCGGCTTCCGCCGATTCCGATGCCATCGCGACAACCCGGTCGCGGGCGGCCGGACCGAAGAATTCCGACACCTCGATATCCGCTACCAGGCCGCCGAGCGCATCCTCGACCACGGCAGATCGCGTCACCGATACGACCAGGCTGCTGCTCGCCAGCTCCTGTCGCAGTTCGCCGATCATCGTGGACAGGTTCCGCAGGGTCTCGACGAGTGCCTGGGGATCGCCGCGCTCATAGGCGAGCGAATCGATGCCGGCGGCCACCAGCGGCGCATTGCGGAATACAACGCGGCCCTGGCGCAGGCTGTCGAGGGCGCGTTCGGCCAGTTCGTAGAGCCGCTGCGTCGCCGCTTCGTCATAGCGATCGATCTCGATCGAATCGAACAGGTTGGGGTCGAGATCGCGCTGGTATCTCTGGGCCAGCGGGAAGAAGCGTTCGGGGATCTCGAAGTCATAGAGATACTCGAAGATCACACCGATATTGGTGACGTCGCCGCCCTGCTTGAGGGAATTGTAGGCTCGAACCATTTTCTCCAGCCGGGTCAGTTCCCCGACATAACCCATCAGCATCTGGAGTTCCGGCGTATCCTCGCCGGATGCCGCTGCGGTTGACCGTGCCTTGAGGCCTTCGTTCAGTTGCAGCGGCTGCAGCACGAGCCCCTGGACCCGCGCCTCGAGTTCGGTATGCATCGCCTCGATGATGACCCGGCGATACGCATATTCGAGCGCCATGAGCACATCGTCGCCGAGATCGCTGAACCACGACGTCGGCAGGAACGCGTAGACGGGATGGGCATGACGCACATGCGACATGCCGTCGATGACATCTTCCGATGCCTTGCGCAGGAACTGCCGGGACGGCTTCTCCCCCTCGCGTTCGATCTCGCGCAATTCGATCAGGGAAGTGTACTTGGACTCGAACAGCGGCGTCAGCGCATCGCGGTCATTGCTGAGATCGAAGGTCGAGAAGGCGATGCCGAGCAGACCGAGCACCAGCACGGCGGCGGAGGCGACCTGTGCGCGATAGACAGACTTTGTCTGGGCCAGAACGCGGCCGCCCGCCGGCTGGGCGAGCGCGAATTCGGCGAAAATCTTGTTGTCGAAGAGGTGCTTGAGGAAGGTTGGCCTCGGGTTCTTGCCGTCCGCATCCATCTGCCAGGGGGCCAGCCCCGCCTCGCCGCCACCGCCGAGCGCCGGGTCGAACTGGTGAACATTGCCCGGATAATCCTCTGTCGGCTCCGACGCCTCGGCATCGCCGGTGAAGTAGATGCCGCGGAGCCGGAAGGAATCGTGATAGACGCTCGGCTTGAAAATGTGGTTCAGGTAAAGCCGGAGCGGCTCGTGAAGATCCTCGAAGGAGGACGGGAACTCGAAGATCCCCTCCGGGTCCGCCAGCGAACCCGCCTCGGCAAAGACCTCGAGCTGGTTCTGCAACAGCACCCGGCCCATGTGACCGAACGCCTCGTCCGCCCATTTCGGCGAATAGGCGGTTTCGGGTCCGTAGGGCGCCGACCAGCCGAAGATCTCGTCGCGGGCATGTTCCGGCAGCGACCGGGCGAAACTGGCAAAGCCGGGGATCTCGTCCGACTTGGTCACAAGCACGTAAACCGGGAGCGTGAATCCCAGTTTTTTCTGAATGAGCCAGAGGCGCTCATATATCTCTTCGGCCTTCATCGCGATGACGTCGGGCGGTTCGAGATTGGGGCCGATCAGATCATGGGCCGGAATGGTCAGCACGATGCCGTCAAGCGGGCGCCGCGGCCGATACTCCCCGAGCGCGCTGACGAGTTCCTCCCAGCCCTTCTCGTCGCCGGTCCGGCCTTCCTGTTCGAGGATCATCGCCCCGTTGACGTCGAGCACCACGCCACGGTCGAAGAACCACCAGCCGACGGCAGGATGTTGCCCGGTTTCGTTCTCCGTGGGCCGGCCGAGCGGCAGGTTGAGGCCGGCGTGGGACAGCGCGGTCGTCTTGCCGCTGCCGGCCTCGCCGATCATCAGGTACCAGGGGATCTCGTAGAGCCAGTTCCGGCCGGCAACGTTGCGCCGCAGCGTTGCCCGCGCCCGACGGAAGGAACCTTTCAGGCCGACCGGGGTAAAGCGCCGGCGCTGCGGGCCCTGGTTGCTGAGCGTCGATGTCCCGACGACCTCGCCGCCTTCTTCCTCGCCGCCACCCTTCGAACGCCGCCACAGGTTCCAGACCAGCACGATGAGAACGATCGCCAGCAGCAGGAACAGCAGGATCCAGAACGGCAGTCCGAGATTGCGCGAGAGAAAGGCCAGGAACTGGGTGATGAACGATTCCATCCCGCTACTGCCGTGACAATTTCAGGATGCTGTCGAGCGAATCGTAGAGTTCCGTCGTCATGCCGGTGAAGATCGCATGCTGCATCACCAGCAGCAGTGCGACGATCACGCCGGTCAGCAGCCACCATTTCAGCGCCGACGGCAGCAGCCGCTTGTACCCCTGGTCAAGCGTATGACCATAGGTCAGCGGAAACAGCCGGCGCGCCGAGCGATAGAGATCGGGTTCGCGCCGGGCGACGAACGTGAACAGCCTGCGCTTGTAGCGGTCGATGGCGCCGCCATCCTCCTGGCCGCGATACTTGCCGCGGAAGCCCAGCGCCAGCGCGAGGAGATAGAGCACACCGACCTCGGAATGCGCCGGGTCACGGGAATCGAGCAGGCGTTCCAGCTTGTCGAAGAACACCTGGCCGGCGGCGTGGGTGCCGAACAGGCGGGTCTCGACCAGGTTCTGCTGCCAGCTTTCGCGGCCGTCCCACTCCATCGTCAGGAAGACTTCGTCGGCCAGCGCCGCCATGACATATTGCGCCTCGCGGAAGAATCCGGACCCGAAATCGCCGCCGGCCCGTTCCGCATCCACCGCCTGCTTGTCGATGATCGCGGTAATCCGGGCGGCAACGGCATTGGCCGAGCGCTCGTCCCCTTCCTCCACCCCCATCTCGTGATCGGGCGCAAACACCCAGGCCCCGGAGCGGATCATCGTCTTCAGGCGCATCACTTCCGCGTAGAAATCGTGGAAATGCGTCAGGACGAAGGAGGAGCGGTAATCCCCGCTGGCGATGACCGTCGACATGGCCTCTAACCCGCTCCCTTGTTGGCGACATAGAGCACGATCTGCGACGGGCGGCGGACGCCGACCCTGTCGGAGGTATTGGCGATCACCAGCTTCTGGCCCGGCCGGATGAATTGCGGCGCGGGTTCGATCGAGAACAGCACGACGCCGCGGCTCGGCGAAAGCGAGAGTTCATCGGCCATCTCGATGGTCTTGCGGTCGGCGCCGAGTATGCGGCGTTCGCGCAGGCTTCGGATAACGTCCTCGGAGCCGATCAGCGCCTCGTTCAGCCAGCCCATCATGTCGCCTTCGGTCGCGCCGATCTGGCCGCGCGCGCCGATCACCAGGCGGCTCTGCAGCCATTCCGGCTTGATCTCGAGCGAGAACTGGTTGTCCTGCAGCTCGAACGGCAGGGTGCGGAAGCTCTCATGCACCGTGTCGATCATCCGGAATACATAGTCGGAGAGTTCACTGAAGCTGTAGCGCAGGTCGTTGTGATTGTAGGCCGGGAAGACCGGCGGCACCCCGCCGACACCGAGCGTCGAGACGCTGCCCGCGACACCGGTCAGCGACAGGAACAGCGGCCATGGATGCGACAGCCCGGTATTCAGCACTGCCTCGAAAACAGGCAGCTGGGCGCAGAGTGCACGGATCATCATGTCGGTTTCGAGCAGCATCGGCCGATCGGCTTCCGAACCCGGCGCGCGGGCACGTTCCGACAGGAAGGATGCCTTCTCGCGCAGTTTCGCCGCGACCTGCGAGCAGAGCTCGCCGAGCGGTGTCTGGACCGGCACGTGCAGCAGCGGCGGAATGAAATCCGTCAGGCTGAAGGCGTCGTTGCGGACAACGATCTGGGCGATGGGAAAACCGACATATTTCTGCGGTGGCTTGTCGACCACGAGCAGGCTGAGGCGCGGGCGCAGGCGCGGGATACGGAGATCCCCCTCGCCCGTATTCTCGTCGACCACGGCTGGGCCTTCCGAGGATTCGTAGCGCGGCAGGTTGCCGGCGACGGATGCGCCCCCCGGCTGTTCGCCGGGCACCACGAGCCAGACCAGGATCGGCTTGTCCCGCAGGCTTTCCTCGTATGGCGTGAGATCGGTTTCAAGATCACCGTCGAGCTGAGCGTCATGCGAAACCACGAGGCCGTCCGGCATGACCGCCTCGAGATCGGTGACGCGGAAGACGCCGGAGACCAGCAATGACGGGTCGATGCGGATACGCCTCAGACCCCAGTGATACTGCATGCCGGTCGTGAGATGGTAGTGCAGCAGCGCTTCCTGGCGCAGGAACGATTGCTGGAAGTGCTGCGGAGCCAGCAGCATCCCCTCGTGCCATTGTATCGCCTGCGGCAAGTCCCGCGCATTTCGCATACTGGTCGACCCGTTAAACGCGTTTCACTTCAAAAGCTCGAATGGTTAACAGACATGATTAAAAGCAAACTGCCGGAATCTTGCCAATTTCAACCGTCGCTTATTTATAACCGGTTGGAATCCTTGGCAACAGCAAGCAGTTCCTTTGCGCATTAACCATTTTTTCTTCCACAACAGGTGGTATGCCCCCTGCTTACAGCGGGAATATTTGGTTAACGCGCGGTCGCCGCCGGCCGCCAGCCGATAACATTGCAAGTAAAGCGCAAAAGTTCAGGAAAGACTATTCCGGAGGCAGGAAAGGTTCGATCGCGAAGGTCTTGTCGAGCAGGTAGACCCGGATGCCCCGCGTCTGACCCACCGCCGCGCGATGTTCGCCGGGCGAGAAATAGTCCGCGAAGACGATCATGCCGATGGCCTGGTTGACGGTGTCCGGCAGCAATTGCGGCTGCACCTGCTGGCCCGGCACCACTTCCCAGCGCCAGACATCGAACCCGCGCGGATAGTCGAGACGGTATTGCGAAACCTTGGCGAACCAGTCCTTGGCCGAGGTCTTCAGAAGCTCGTCATAGAGGACGTTGTTGTAGACCAGCACCGCGTCCACCGCGACCGGGCTGTCATTGTTGACGTTCTTCGCGACCTGGATCTCGATGACCTGGGTGTTGATGGTGCCGAGGCGCGGGTCCCGCGGCTCGTCCGAACCGCAGGCGGCAAGCGAGAGAAGCGCCAGCATGACTGCCGTGCGCCCGATCGCCTTCATGAATGCCAGCCTTGTCCTTGCGGTCACGCGCTGATGTCGCCTCGATGGAACTTCCGGGCAGGATAGACTGCCCGTACGATGTTGTGAAACGCTTCGGTAACGGCGTCTGCGGTGCGCCTCAAAGCCGGACGTCGCTCTTGTCCGGCGTCACCACGATGGCCGGCGTGCCGGCGACCTGCTTGACACGGTCGGCTTCGATGCGGGCCTTCTCGCGGCTCTCAAACGATCCGGAACGGACATAGAAGAGTGTCCGCCCCTTGCTGTCGCTTCCCTGCACCACGAAGGCGTCGATTTCCTGCTTCTTGAAGCGTGCGGCGAGCCGGTCCGCGTTCGTCTTGCCGGAGAACGCCCCCATCTGGATGGTGAATGCACCGGCCGGCGCAGGCGCCGGGGCCGGCTTGACCAGCGCCTTGGGCGCAACGTTCGACTGCCCCTCGAGTTCGCGGGCAAGCTGTTCAAGCGGC
>JAVKCR010000443.1:0-4282 GCA_040222645.1 Rhodospirillales bacterium | reverse complement strand
GTCGACCATGTGTCCGACGACACACGCTCGGCCGGATACTACGCCAATCCGAAGCGTCTGCTGCAGAACGAACGCAAGAAGAAAAAGCGCCAGGTGCCGGGCCTTCTCAACCTGATGGTCAAGGGTCAGTGGGGCATGGCGATGATCTGCCACCCGGTCGCCTTCTACCATCTGCGGCGCTTCCTGGTCCTGATGGTGATCATGAAGAATCTCCGGTTCCGCGGGGTCCGGCGGACCCTGGCGATGGTCAGGGAATATCTCGGCTGGAAACTGGGACTGCGCGGCAAGCGGTTCACCTTCGAGTACAAATCGCTGCGCCGTATCGTCGACCGGGAGATCGGCCAGCTGCCCGGCGACGACGAGGCGATGGCGCCGCTCCGCCAAGGACGTTGAGAAAGCCCGTCATCTCGCGTAAACCGGCGACCCCGGCCCTGCTGCGTCCCGCTCGTGGCCGGTAGCTGAGACAGGAAGCAGGATCGAGAATGGCATCCCGGGAAAGTGTTGCGGTCATCGGGCTCGGCTATGTCGGTCTGCCACTGGCAGTTGCCCTCAGCCGTCGACACTCGGTCATTGGCTTCGATATCGACAAGGGCCGCGTCGCAGAGATCGCCCGCCATCACGACCGTTCCAACGAGGTGACCGATGCCGAGCTTGCCGAAGCCGGCCTTGCCGTCAGCCACGAATTTGCCGACATTGAAGGCTACGACATCTACATCGTCACCGTGCCGACACCGATCGACGAGGACCGCAATCCGGATCTCGGGGCGGTGGCGTCCGCCTGCCGCACGGTCGGCGCGGCGATGCGCAAGGGCGCGGTCGTGGTGTTCGAGAGCACCGTCTATCCGGGGGTCACGGAAGATTTCTGCGGGCCGCTGCTGGAAAAGCATTCCGGCCTTGTCTGCGGGCGCGATTTTTTCCTCGGCTATTCGCCGGAACGCATCAATCCGGGCGACAAGAAGCACACAGTGACCACGATTACCAAGGTGGTGGCCGGCCAGAACCCGGAAATCACCGACCGGCTCGCCGCGCTTTATGGCAGCGTCATCGAGGCCGGCGTGTTCGTCGCCCGCAACATCCGCACAGCCGAAGCCGCCAAGGTGATCGAGAACGCCCAGCGCGACATCAACATCGCCTTCGTCAACGAGATCGCCATGATCTTCAACAAGATGGGCATCTCCGTGCTCGACGTGCTGGAAGCCAGCCGGACGAAATGGAACTTCCTCGATTTCCGGCCGGGCATGGTCGGCGGCCACTGCATCGGCGTCGATCCCTACTACCTCGCGGAAGCCGCGCGGCGTCATGGCGTCGAGCCTGAAGTCGTGCTCGCCGGCCGGCGGATCAATGACGGCATGGGCATCTTCTTCGCCGACCAGATCGCCGGCGCCATCGAGGATGCCCGTGGCGATTTCGACGGCGCCCGCATCCTCGTGCTCGGACTGACCTTCAAGGAAGACGTGCCGGACCTGCGCAATTCCAAGGTCGTCGACATGGTCGACGCGCTGCATGGCATGAACTGCCATGTCGACGTTCATGACCCGATGGCCGATCCGGGGGAAGCCCGCGCGGAGTACGGCATCGAGCTGATGTCGTCCCTCGACGGGCTTGCCGGCGCCTACGATTGCATCGTCGCAGCCGTCGCGCACCGAAGCTACCGGGAAATGACACCCGGGACGATTGCCGGCTACCTGAAGCCGGATGGCGTGGTGGCCGACCTCAAGGGGGTCTGGCGGGATCTCGAGCTTGCCGCCGGCATCAGGCGCTGGCAGCTCTGAGATGACCGCGCCGGCGGCCGCAGACGCGCCTGTCACCGGACCTTCCGGATCCGCGATCTACAGGAACCTGCTGGTCTATGCCGCGCTGATGCTGCCGGTGCTGGGCCTGCTGGTAGCGTTCCATCCCGACCGCATCGGTCTGGCGATGGCATTCTGCGCCGCCGGCACCATGCTCGCCGCCTTCGCGGGCTGGCCGCTCTGGCTGGCAGAGCCGCAGCCGCGCTCCTTCCCGGTCCTGGCAATTGCCGGATCGTTCTACGGCATCACCTTCGGGCTGTCGCCGTTCCTCGTCGACCTGGGCTGGATCTGGTACCAGCCGATCTGGAACTACAACCTCGTGATCCTGGTACGCGACCCTCAGTTCCAACCGATGCTTTCCGCCTTCGCCGGTATCGCCCTGTTCATGGCGGCCTGGATCGGATTGCGGCCGGTCTTCACTGCGAGGTTACCCGGGTTGCGGCTCCCCGCCCTCGGCGCTGGCGAGGTCCGGATCTGCCTCTGGGCCCTGTCGGCGGCCTATCTTGCCTGGCGGCTGTTGCCGCAAATAGGAAGCTTGCCGTCGGTTGACCAGTTCTTCCAGCCGGCCGGGCTGATTCTCGTTGCCGGATGGTTTCTCTGCTGGCGTCGAGGATTGCTCAACCGGATCGAGATGGCGGTGATTCTGCTGCTCCTGCTGCCGCTGGAACTCGCCTTCCGGGCACGTGACTTCCTGATCACCGACATCATGATCCTCGCTATCCTGATCGGCATGCTGATGTTGCAGGCACGGATGCGCAAAACCCTGATATTCCTCGGTATATCCGGTCTCATGGTTTTGTCCGCCTACGACGTGATCTCCGGGTATCGGGCCCAGTTCCATGCCGGCCAGAAGGATTTCCATTCCCTCTGGCAGGTCTATCGGGAGGCCTGGACTGGCAAGGGAGGCCGCTACATGACCTTCCATGCGGACGGCAAGGTTTCGCCGCCACCGCCGGTCGGCGCGCTTGTCCGCCGCTTCAGCCTCGTCTGGCTCTACCAGCGGGTGGCGGAAGATACCCCGGCAACGGTTCCCTACTGGATGGGTGAGAGCTACCGGCCGCTGGCCGGTGCCGCCATTCCCCGATTCCTCTGGCCGGACAAGCCGATCGAGGACACGGGGTTCCGTTTCGGTGAACGCTACGGGTTCCTGAAGCAGGCCGATCACCGCACCTCGCTCAACGTGCCCTGGATCGTTGAATTGCGGGCGAATTTCGGCCTCGCCGGCGTGCTTGGCGGCATGGCGCTGTTCGGCCTGCTGATGGCCTTGCTCGACAGGGTGCTGAACCGGCCCGGCGCCGGTGTGCCGGAAGCGGCGGTGGGTATCGGCCTGATTGTCCCGCTGGTCTACCCGGAATCCAATTTCTCGGTGATGACCGGCTCGCTGCCGCTGGCGCTTGTCGCTTTCGCGGTCTGGTTCGCGCTGCCGCTCGCCTGGCGGAAGATCAGGGGCGTCTAGCGGCCCGGGCACTTGCCCGGCGGCTCGGCGGTGAGCATCGACGGCCAGTCCGGGTCGGACGCAACCGACGGCAGGAGCGCCATTGCTTCGGCCTCCGTTCCGTGGCGTGTCAGGCCGGTCTCATCGGCCAGGGCATCGACCGCGTCGCCGGCATGCGCCGAGCCGGCGATCTCGGCCGCCCGGAACCAGATAAAGGCCGCCCGGGCATCGCGCCCGCAGATCGGCGAGCGCGCGAGGAAGCCCTGCATCTCGGCGGCATGTTCCGGATGCCGGCCCAGCAGCCCGTCGAGGCTCTGGCCTGCCCAGCGGCAGGTTGCCGCATCCCGGTTGATCTCGGCGGTGATGCCGACATAGGCGCTGCGGGCTTCCGCAACGCCGCCGTCCCCTGCCCGGCGCCATAGGGACCGCGCGGCGCAGAAATCTTCAAGGCCGGCCCGGCGAGCGGCGGCAAGTCCGCCGGCGACGAAGGCTGCCCAGGCATCGCCGTCCATGCCCCGTTCGGTCAGGATGGCCTCGGCGCGGACGAGATCGCCCTCGACATATTCCACATAGCCGCGGTCGGCATGCCGGACGATGAGCCCGAGCCCGAAGCAGAGCAGGAGGAGCAAGGCGGCGATGCCGGGCCTGAGGATCGGCATCGCCGCCAGCTGCACCGGTCGGCCGTCAGCGGTTCTGACGGTTGTTGACCAGGTCGTCGACGACGCCCGGATCGGCAAGGGTCGAGGTGTCGCCGAGATTGCTGAAATCGTTCTCGGCGATCTTGCGCAGGATGCGGCGCATGATCTTGCCGGACCGGGTCTTCGGCAGGCCGGGCGCCCATTGCAGCCAGTCGGGGCTGGCGATCGGGCCGATATCCTTGCGGACCCACTGCACCAGTTCCTTCTTCAGCGCGTCCGACGGCTCCTCGCCGGCGTTCAGGGTGACATAGGCATAGATGCCCTGGCCCTTGATCTCGTGCGGGGCGCCGACCACGGCGGCTTCCGCAACCTGGTGATGGGCGACCAGCGAGCTTTCGACTTCCGCCGTGCCCATGCGG
>JAVKCR010000442.1:0-3343 GCA_040222645.1 Rhodospirillales bacterium | reverse complement strand
CGGCCAGGCTCTTGATCTCCGGCTTGCAGAAGATCACCTGCGGGCCGGCCGGCCAGACGCCGAGCAGCTTGGTGTTGAACTTCTCCTGCAGCCGCTTGTCGACCACGTCGAAAAAGGCGTCGGTGTGGGTCTTGCCGGCCTTGAAGGACGGGTTGAGGCCGATCAGATCGAAGCCGAGGATGGTCGGCTCGTCGCGGCTGACCTGCGGTCCGCGGATCGAGACGATGTCGAACAGGCCGGACTTGAGCGTGCGCAGACCGTCGGTGTCCGGAATGCCGGCGACGTCGACCGGCACGTAGGTGACGGTGGCGTCGATGCCGGTGGTCTTGGCGAAATTCTCGAAGAACGGCGCTTCCTTGTTCTTCTGGATGAGGCCGGAGCCGGCCGGCTGGCCGAGCACTTTCAGGCTGATGGTCTCGGCCTGGGCCGTTGTGGCGACAAGGATTGCGGCTAGGCCGAAGGCGATACGGTGCAACATGGGATTGATCCTTTCCTCTGCATGAGCCCCCCTGAGGGACATGGAAATCAGGTGCCGACCGGTTTCGTCATCCCATCCACCCGCCGAAGCTTTCTGTTATTGTTCCCGTTGGCGGCGGGAGATGGAGAATGCGTCGAAATCGATCATATCACGATATTCATTTTTCATGCCACTATTAAAGAAAACATATTTTCTTGTTAAGTTGCAGTCGGTTGATCGAATTTCGGTCGGTTTCGGATGTCTGAACCGGCGCCAGAATCCTGATTAATTTTCAGGCCGCGAGGCAAGTGGATGTCCAAGGAATGTGCAGATGACGGGGTTGATAAGCACTGACTCTCGAAAAATCACCCACGTCATCCTGATGGCAATCAGGATGACGATTTTGGGGGATGAGGAAATCGAGGGACAGGAGGGGGTGAGAGAAAATGCGATTGAAAATCGGCCTCGTCCTGAACTCGTTTCCGGACCTCGCCCGGCTGATCTGAGCGTCCATGCGGAGGCCCAGGCTGTTCTCCCGGGGTCCTGAAACGAGTTCAGGACGAGGAAATGGAGGACACCGCACGAGAAGCTGCGTCATCAAAACCGTTCCCGGCAGCACATCCCCCTCGTTCCCACGAAAGTGGGAACCCCGCGAGGCAGTCACCTTGTCCGCCGCAGAGGCCCCCACTTTCGTGAGGGCGAGGGAGACGGTACAGGATCGTCATCCCGGATGGCGCGCAGCGGCAGTCCGGGACCTCCTGAATCTGCGGCAACGGCCCGAGGTCCCGGGTTCCGCCTGCGGCGGCCCCGGGATGACTGCTACCGGAGGAGGTGGGGGGATTGCTCACAACTCGTCGAGCGCCTCGTTGAAGCCCTCGATGCGGCGGAGCCGGGTGCGGCCGGTGGCGCCGGCGAGTTCGATGGCGCGGGTGGCGATCAGGTGGCAGAGCGCCATCACCGAGACATGGTTGAACAGCGGGCCCGGCGCCAGCGTCCGGCAGCGGAAATGCCAGCTGGCGGTGGTGCGCAGATCCGCGCCTTCGTCGGTGATGTAGAGCAGCTTTGCCCCGGTCCGCTCGACCTCCCGGAGAAAGCGCTCGGTGCCGGCGATGCGGCGGCGCAAGCCAAAGAACACCACCACGTCGTCAGGGCAGACGCTGGCGAGATGCTCGCCCATGGTCTGGCCGCCGCCCGGCAGCGCCACGATGTTCTCGACCACCTGCGTCATCTGCCATTGCAGGTACACCGCGAAGGGATGGCTGGAGCGGTAGCCGATCAGCCAGACCTTGCGGGCGGCCAGCATCGCGCCGACCACCGCGTTGACCTGGCTCTCGGTGATGGCGAGGAAGGAGGTCTCGAGGTTCTCGACGCCCTGCGCCACGTGGGCGCCGATCGATTGTTCGCCGGCGGAATCGGCGGCGCGGGCGAGGAACAGGCGCGAGCCGGTCTGCTTCTCGGCGCGGGCATGGCGGCGCGCCTCCTCGTAATTGCGGTAGCCGAGCCGGCGGACGAAACGCGAGACCGTGGCGTTCGAGACCTGGGCCAGCGAGGCGAGTTCGGAGGCGGAATAGCTCGCCAGTTCGCCGGGAAAGTCGCAGACGAAATCGCCGAGCCGCCGTTCCGCCGGATGCAGGTCGGCCAGCACCTCGTGGACGCGGGCGAGAAAGGAGCGTTCCATGGTTGCGTCCCCCGGCATGAAAATCGCTTTTCACATTGGAGAGAGCCTCCGGTTAAGGCAAGCCCCCCGGCCGGGATCAGAGCATCATCGAACGGTCGAGCTGCGGGATCGACGTCGCGCCGAGCTGGGCGAGCGCGATGGAGACTTCCTCCGCGAGGATGCCGGAAAGCTTGCCCAGCCCCCGCTCCCCGTCGGCGGCCATGGCGTAGAGCAGCGCCCGGCCGACCATGACGAAATCGGCGCCGGCGACATAGGCGCGCACGATATCCTCGCCGCAGCGGATGCCGGAATCGAACAGCAAGGGATAGTCCGGCCCGACGGCCGCGCGTACCGCCATCAGCGCGTCGATCGCCGCCGGCGCGCTTTCCAGCTGGCGTCCGCCATGGTTGGAGACCTGCACCGCGTCGATGCCGGCGTCGCGCGCCATCACGGCGTCTTCCGGAGACGTGATGCCCTTCACCACCATGCGACCCTTCCACTGGTCGCGCATGCGGGCGAGGAAACTCCAGTCGGCGCGCGCGCGGCTGGCCGAGCGGTCGAACACCATGCCCGGCGCCTTGAAATTGGCGAGGTCGGGCGCGCCGGCCGCCAGCGTCGAGAGCGACCAGCGGGGATGCAGCGCGAAATCGATGAATTGCGAGGGGCCGATGCGGAACGGCATGGTGAAGCCGCGCCGGTTCTCGCGCGGACGCCGTCCCACCACCGGCACGTCGACGGTGAAGACCAGCACCTCGTAGCCGCAATCCTCTGCGCGCTGCAGGAGCTGCTTCGAGATCTCCTCCTGGCCGCCGAAATAGAGCTGGAACCAGGCATGGCCCTCGGCGGCGGCGAAGATGGTCTCGAGGTCGGTGGAAGCGGCGGTGGAGACGCCGAGCGGGATGCGGTGCCTGGCGGCAAGGCGCGCCAGCATCAGATCGGCGCCGGGGGCCGACAGGTTGCACATCCCCATCGGGGCGATGCCGAAGGGCAGACCGGTGGTCTTGCCGAAGACCGACCCCGAGAGATCGCGCGTCTCGACGTTCTTCAGCACCCGGGGCTGCAGCAGGATCTCGGAAAGCCGCGCCCGGTTGCGCGCGTCCGCCGCGCCGGAACCGGCCGCGCCGTCGATATAGTCGAACACCATCCAGGGCAGGCGCCGGCGGGCGAGCCGCCGGGCGTCCTCGGTGGTGGCGATCTTCTCGGGCGCGGCCATGTCCGGATCAGGCGTT
>JAVKCR010000441.1:0-2996 GCA_040222645.1 Rhodospirillales bacterium | reverse complement strand
AGACGTCATCGAGCTTGTTCTCGAGTTCGGCGGTGAAATTGTACTGGATGTAACGTTCGAAGAAGTTGGTCAGGAAGGTGGTGACCAGCCGACCCATGTCTTCCGGAATGAAGCGCCGGTTATCGAGCCGGACGTAACCGCGGTCCTGCAGCACCGTCAGGATCGAGGCATAGGTCGAGGGCCGGCCGATGCCGAGCTCCTCCATCTTCTTCACCAGGCTGGCTTCGGAATAACGCGGCGGCGGCTGGGTGAAATGCTGCTCCGGCCTCACGTCGCGCAGGTCGACAGCCTCGCCCTCGTTCAGCGGCGGCAGGCGGCGATCGTCGTCGCCCTCGCCGTCGGAATCGTCGAGCCCCTCGCGATAGACCTTGAGGAAACCGTCGAAGGCGATGGTCGAGCCGGTGGCGCGCAGTCCGGCGCGGCCGTCGGCGGTATCGATATCGACACCGACCTGGTCGATCTGGGCGGCTTCCATCTGGCTGGCGACGGTGCGCAGCCAGATCAGCTCGTAGAGCCGGTGCTGGTCCTTGTCGAGATAGCGGCGCATCTGTTCCGGCGTGCGCGCGACGTCGGTCGGGCGGACAGCCTCGTGCGCTTCCTGGGCGTTCTTCGCCTTGGTCTTGTACTCGCGCGGCTCCTTCGGCAGGTAGTTCGTGCCATAGGAGGCGCCGATCAGGTCGCGGCAGGCGACGATGGCCTCGTTCGCCATCTGCACGCCGTCGGTCCGCATGTAGGTGATCAGGCCGGTCGCCTCGCCGTCCAGCGCGACACCCTCGTAGAGCTTCTGCGCCAACTGCATGGTCTTCTTGGCGCCGAAATAGAGCTTCCGGGCCGCTTCCTGCTGCAGAGTCGAGGTGGTGAAAGGCGGCTGCGGGCGGCGCTGGGTGCGCTTCTTCTCGACCGAGGTGACCGTGAGCGGCGATCCCTTGACCGCCGCGGCTGCGGCTTCCGCCGAGCCCTGGTTGCCGAGTTCGAACTTGTCGAGCTTCTTGCCGTCGAGACGGGCCAGGCGCGCCTCGAACTCCGCCTTTGCCCCGTTGGCGAGGGATGCGGTGACGCTCCAGTATTCCTGCGGACGGAAGACCTCGATCTCGGCCTCGCGCTCGCAGATCAGGCGCAGGGCCACCGACTGCACCCGCCCGGCGCTGCGCGATTTCGGCAGCTTGCGCCAGAGGATCGGCGACAGCGTGAATCCGACGAGATAGTCGAGCGCCCGGCGCGCCAGGTAGGCATCGATCAGCGGACGGTCGAGATCGCGCGGCTGCTTCATCGCCGTGGTCACGGCGGACTTGGTGATCTCGTTGAACACCACGCGCTTGACGTCGACGCCCTTCAGCACCTTGCGCCGTTGCAGTTCCTCCAGCACGTGCCAGGAGATCGCCTCGCCCTCGCGATCCGGGTCAGTGGCGAGGAACAGTTTCGCCGAGCCCTTCACCGCCTTGGCGATTTCCTTCAGCCGCTTCTCGGAATCCGGCTGCACCTGCCAGAGCATGGTGAAGTCCTGGTCCGGATCGACCGAGCCGTCTTTCGGCGGCAGGTCGCGGACATGACCGAAGGAGGCCAGGACGGTGTAGTCCGAGCCGAGATACTTGTTGATGGTCTTTGCCTTGGCGGGCGATTCGACGACGACGACGTTCATAGAGGGGCGTTTAGTCCGAAAGAATCAGCACTGCAACCCTGTTGCCGGGCAATCGTTGCACGCGCCCGGCAAGTTCGAGTTCGAGAAGCGCGGTTGCGGCTTCCTGATGCGAGACGTGGCATTCATCCACCAGTTCGTCAACCGTGACCGGTGCGGAGGAGAGCAGCGAATAGAGCCGGTCACGCACATCCTCGCTCACTTCAGTCACCGTATCGGCGGCGGAGAATCCTGAATCAATGGCGTTTTCCCGCACCCGGTATCGCCGCGCCCCCGGCCCCACCTCGCCGATGATGTCATCGGCGTTCTCGAGCAGCGTCGCGCCCTGGCGGAGCAGCCAGTTCGGGCCTTCGGAGCGCGGGTCGAGGGGGAATCCGGGCACCGCGAACACCTCCCTGCCCTGTTCCAGCGCCAGGCGGGCGGTGATCAGCGAGCCTGACCGCCGGTTCGCCTCGATCACCGCGACGGCGCGCGCCATGCCGGAGATCAACCGGTTGCGGCGGGGGAAGTTCGCGGCCTGCGCCGGGGCGCCCGGCGGGAATTCCGAGACGATGGCCCCCTGCTCACGCATCAGGTCGAACAGCTCGCGGTTCTGCGGCGGGTAGATTACGTCGAGGCCGCATCCGAGCACGCCCACGGTGCCGCCGCCGAGCGCGCCCTTGTGGGCGGCGGCATCGATACCGCGGGCAAGGCCGGACACCACCACCAGCCCCGCCGCCGCGAGGTCGGCCGCCAGCCGCCGCGCGAAATTGAGGCCGTTGGCCGAGGCGTTGCGGGCGCCGACGATGCCGATCATCGGCCGTTCCAGCAGGGCCGCATCGCCCAGGAGGCCGAAGACGGGCGGTGCGTCCTCGGTCTCGGCCAGCAGCACCGGGTAACGGTGGTCGCCGATGGTGAGCAATTCAGCGCCGATGGCATTCCAGCTGTCGATCTCGCGCAGGATCTCGGCCTCGGCCGGAATGCGGAGCGGCTTGCGCCGGCCGCCGGCGCGGGCGACATGCGGCAGCGCTTCGAGCGCAGCCCCGGCGGAGCCGAAGCGGCGCAACAGCCGTCGCCAGGTCAGCGGGCCGACATTCTCGGCACGGATCAGCCGGAGCGCGGCGACAATGTCCGGCGCGGTGTCTTCAGATGAAGGTTCGATTGCCCTGCTCCTTTCCGGTTCCCTGCCCGGAAAGGGTTATGGGGGCTCAGGTGGCTTTTTTCTTAGTCCCGATCTTCGGTTCCTCGCCCTTCAACAGCCGGCGGATATTCGCGTGGTGGCGAATCCAGACCAGCAGGGCGAGGGCCGCGAAGGCATAGACCACGACGTCCGGCTTGCCGTGTAGGATGCCGTAGACCGGCGGCGCGGGTGATCAGCAAG
>JAVKCR010000440.1:0-8680 GCA_040222645.1 Rhodospirillales bacterium | reverse complement strand
CCGACGGCTCCGGTTGCGCCTGCGGCGGCGCCGTCATCGCCGTCCTACCGCGTCTCCGACCTGCGGGAGACGAAGTGGGTTTCGGGGCGTGGAACGGTGAACGTGCGGTCCGGTCCGGGGACGGGTTCACCGGTGGTGGGTCGGTTGGGCGGCGGTGATGAGGTGTCGGTGACGGGCCGTGTCGAGGGTTCGGAATGGGTTCGAGTGGCGCTGGCGGATGGCGGTTCGGGTTATGTCTACGGCTCGCTGCTGGGAGATGCGAAGCCGTCTGCGCCTGTCGTGGCGGCGCCGCCGGTGCCGGTTCCGGTGCCTGGGAACAGCCGCAACCTGACGACCGGCACGGTGTTCCGTGATTGCGAGAATGCGCTCGTGGCGACGTCGGGAGCGTCGGTGCCGGGTGGCGTGTTCTGCGGTCCGGAGATGGTGGTGATCCCGCCGGGGAGTTTCATGATGGGGTCGACAACAGGGGGAAGTGATGAGCAACCGGTTCACAGAGTTAACATTAACAATCGTTTTGCTGTTGGTAAGTACGAGGTAACCCAGGCGGAGTGGCTATCCGTGATGGGGACCAACCCGAGCGGGTTCAAGGGCGATGATCATCCTGTAGAGAAAGTGTCCTGGGACGATGCCCAAGAGTTTATTGTTAAATTAAACGCGCTAACTGGTGAGAAATATCGACTATTAACAGAATCAGAATGGGAGTACGTGACACGAGCGGGCTCGATAACAAATTACTTCTGGGGCGATGAAATCGGGCGTGGCAATGCCAACTGCAACGGATGTGGAAGCCGCTGGGACGGTATCGAGACGGCGCCTGTTGGGAGATTCCAAGCGAATGCATTTGGCGTCTATGACTTGCATGGCAATGTATCCGAATGGGTAGAGGACTGCTGGAGTACCAATTACTACAACGCCCCGGTTGATGGCGGCCCAAGTGAGATCAGAGAATGTCGAGATCGGATTGTGCGAGGTGGTTCATGGTACTCTAAGCCGGAGAATTTACGCTCAGCGTATCGGGGCGGGAACTTCATTAGCCTCCGCTACTATTACTATGGATTTAGACTTGCCAGAAACCTCTAGGCACCATTCACACCCAGACTGCAGGTATTTTGCCTACCATGGAAAGACTGCGAATGTTCGCTCTAGACGCAGTCTGTGCAGTCTATACCGGTCCCTCCTTGCAACCCTGCTTCAATTTAAAACATTGCCCGGCGCCGCCAAAGATTGAAACGTTTCCCGGAATATCCGAAAAAATTGTTGCCCCGCCTTTCATTGACCGGAACAGTCGAACGTCAATTCAAAGAGGAGAGAGTTCATGTTGTGTCGTTTCACCCGCTTCGCCCGCTCGTTCGGGCTTGCCGGCGCGGCCCTGGCAGCGGCGGCCTGCAGCAGTACAGGATTTCCCGCGCATGCGCAGACCCAGGACAACATCCCGGTCATCGTGATGCCGGAGGATTCCGACCCGCGCACCGTCAAGCGCAGCAGCGACATCAACAAGCGCGTGATCGCCGAACTCAAGGACAGCATGCTGCGCCACGGCTTCCGCATGGTGGATGAAGAGGCCATCGCCAGCCGGCTCGGCTGGAAGGTCCTGGATCGGCGGCCGAAGACGCAGCTGTTCGAGGCGGCGGGGCTGGCCAATTCCGCCGGCCAGGCCAACCTCCGCTCGCGGGCGCTCGCCCTCTACCGGGTACATGCCCGCCTGCAGGACGTCGATTATGCCAAGAAGCTGGAAACCCGGATCGACGGCGAACTCTACGATCTCGACAACAACACCTTTATCGGCAATTTCTCGCTGCCGCCGGCCACCTACCCGGCGCCGGCCGATTGCAACGCCACCTGCATTTCCGACATCGTCGGCGGCAAGGCGGCGGAAATCGCCGCCAGCATCGGCGACGTGCTGGGCGCCAAGCTCGCCTACCTGTCCCCGGGGTCCGGCCAGGCGGCCGGCGGCGGCTCCGTCGAGGCGGCGACCGTTGACCAGGGCTCGGGCACGGACCCGCGCTGCCGCAACATGGTCTCGGCCTTCACCATCGTGTTCAAGCGCTTCGAGCAGAACGAGATCAGCCACGTGATGGGGGCGATGACCAACAATGCCTCGGATATCGTCGAGGCGGACCGGTTCCCCTGCTTCGTCAGTTCGGACCTGATGGACAACAAGCCGGCCATCGCCCGCTACAGCTATACCTCGACGGCGACCAGGGGGAAGCTGAACGAGTGGCTGAACATCATCCTGCTGGACATGGGCCTGACGCCGAACCGGGAGGTGGCGGTCATCCAGCCGCAGAACAGCAATGACATCATCCTTGACAAGCTGATCACCCGGACCCCGCCGATGCAGCAGGTGCCGGCAGGCTCAAGGTTCAACTGAGAACGCACAATGCGGCGCGGGTGGCCTTCGGGCCGCCCGCGTCACTTCTCGCCGGCAAGCAGACCCGCGGTCGTCGCCCGGGATAGCCACCGAACCGGGCCGCGGAAGATCTGATCCAGAACGCGCGAACGGAGAGGTCATGATACGATTCAGGACATTATGGGGAGTGTACCTGCTGCTTCTGTGGCTGCTGCCGCTGCGGGCCGCCATGGCCGCGGAAGTATCGATCATGCTGGCTGACGGTGCGAGCTATCGGGTTTCGTACCCGGACACCGGCCTGCTGTCCCCACCGACCTTCCGGGTCCGCCCGGCGTCCGGGAACCAGCAGACAAGCCTGAACCGGTCAGCGGAACTCTACCAGCTCGCAGAATATCTTCAGGTCCTTGCCGGTCCCGACGTCTCCAGCGATTCGGCCCCCGGTATCGAAACCTATCTGGAAGAGGCAAAGGTCTCGGCGAAGGTGCAGGTCGCAACGGCCTATCTGGGCCAGGTCAGCTCAACGGTCGCATCGTTCGGCGCCAATCTGAAAGCTGAATTGACGGCCGACCTTCTCGGACAGATCGTGAGCAAGGTCTTACCGGTTGTCGAGGCGTTCTCGGATCTGAGGTTTACGGCCAAGGGGACGGTTTCGGATGGCACCGCCCAGGCCATCACGTTTGGCTATGCGCGGATGCTGGAAGATAAGGCCATAAGCGCCGCGCAGATAGCGAATCTCAAGCGCCAGCGGATTTCCAGGAAGCTGGCTGCCGGAGAAACCCTTTCGGCAACGGAGATCCGAAGCGCCTACAAGGACCGCCTTCTTGTCACGGCCTACGATGATCTCGCTCTCGAGGTCGCGCGCCTTGGTGGCAGGAAGGTGGGTTTTGGCAGCGCCTACAAAAACTTCGCGGTTAATGCGATTCCGTTCGGGAGCACTGTCGAGAGCATATTCTGGGGAAGCAGGAAAACCCGCAGGCAGGTTGAGGCTGTTGTCCTCCTGATGATCAATCATGACAGCCAGGCATGGGAACGTGCGGAGGGAGCGGTCGCGGAGCATTTTTCGAGGAAGGGTATCGAGGAGACTGCCGCGTATCTTGCCCGGGAAGGCTTCGGATCAAGCGGACCGGGCGGGGAAACCTCGCGACGGCAGGTTGTCGTTCTCGTCGATTCCTCGGGTAGCATGAAGGGCAGGAAGCTGGAGCTGTGCCACCAGGCGCTCGAAATGATCTCCTCCATGGCGGGAGACACAACTTCCGTTGGCCTTATCTCTTTCGACACCAGTGCCGACATTCTGGTCAGTCCGGCGGTCATGGGTTCATTCGGATCACCTCCCCGGCAGAATTTCCTGGCCGCGGCGCTGAAGATCAATGCAAACGGGAATACCGACATCAGGGGTGCCCTACGGTTGGCGACAGAGCTTGGCCGGCGCGATCTCCAGGCAGGCGTCGATGTACTCCTGATGACCGACGGGCAGGATACGGTGAGCCACTGGAAGGGCGAATCCGATGCAATCCCCGCCGGGACGAAAGTTCATACCGTCGCCCTGACCGATGAAGCCGACCGGGAAAGCCTCGCCGCTCTCAGCCGGGCAACCGGTGGCATCGCCGATATCGCCCGCGACGCCGGCGATCTGAAACGGATCCTTACCGGTCTTTTCGTGCATGCCCAGGGAGAGGATACCCTGTTCCTCACCCAGGACGTGCTGAAGCCGGGGGAGACCCGGACCTTCGCCCTCTACGCCGAACCGGGGCTGGAATCGATCCAGTTCACCCTCGATCTGCCGGGTAGCGACATCGACCTCGTACTCACCAGCCCGAGCGGCCAGACGATCGATACGGCCGGTGCCGTTGCGTCGAGGACAGGGGTTGAAGGCAAGACCTATGACATCATCCGGATCGACCGTCCGGCGCCGGGACAGTGGCGCGTGAAGGCCGTGGCGGTGGAGGTGGACCCGGCGGGAGAGCCATTCTCGGTCCGGGTCTCCGGCAAGGTCAGGGAGCGCAAGTCCGACTGGCGGCTGTTGTCGGACAGCATTTTCGCCGGTGAGCCGTTCGATCTGCGCCTGGTCGCTTCCGGAGATGTGCGCTGGGGACAGGCAGACCTGCTGGTCTGGGCGCCGGGCGGCGATGTCGCTCTCAAGCTGCCGGTGGATATCGCCGCCGACGGCGCCTTCCGCGTGCCGCGCCTGAAGGGGGGCGGGCTCTATCGACTGCAGCTCAATGCGCTCGGCGCCACCGGCGCGGGGCAGCCGATCAACCGCGTCTTCGACCGCACCATCGAGGTCCATGCCGCCCGTCCCGGTCCGGCGCCAAAGCCGGCGCCCGCCGCCAAAGCCGCCCCTCAAAAGCGGCCTGAACCGCAACCGGCGCCGCCACCCGCACCGCCGGCCAGCGGCGGCTGGCAGGCGATCACGCAATAGGGATCAGTTCCGTACCGTCACCGTCATCGAGGCTTCCGATATCCGCAGGTCCGGAACGGCGCGGAAGGCTTCGGAGAGGCGGCGGAAGTCCGCTGCCGGGATCGGTTCCAGGTCGGTGGCGCCCAGCGCCCGGGGAAGCCTGTCGGCGACCGGCTGGTCGGTGGCGAAACAATGCACCGTCTCCACGCCCTCGGGCGGCATCATCTTGAACGAAAAGGGCATGCCGGCCCCGGGCAGCTTGTTGATGCTGCCGGCCGCCACCCGGTTGCCGGTCTTCAGGTAGCGGTTGGGAAAGAAGCGGAAGGCCGTGCCGTCCGCCTGGTGATAGTAGCAATTGAGATGGGCATCCCGCTGCACCTCGATCCAGAGTTCCATGGTCTCCCCGAGCCGGAACCTCGGATTGCGCCCCTTGTTGGTGCTGAGCTCCAGTCCGACGGGGCCGATGTCGTCGACCGGCGCCTCGGGCGCCGCCCGCATCTGCTTGGGCTGCTCGAGCAGGACCGGCGGTACGCTGGCGCGCCCGATGCGGCCCGTCCAGTTGACCCGCTCCCCGAGACCGTTCTGCACCGCGAGATTGACGTCCACATGGTCGGCGAACACCCAGTATGACCCACCCAGCTTGAACGTGCTGCGGGCGGCTGCTTCGTCGATCGAGGGCCCGTTCTGGGATTCCGGAGCCGCCTCGGCCTTCGGCCCGGCTATAATTGGAATGCCTCGTGTGCGGACACTGGCCTCCGTGAAGGTGGCGTCCTCAACCTTGAGGCGGAATCCCACAATGCCGGCGCTGATCCGGCGTTCAATCTCGGCGGCCAGGCGCTCGGCGATGTAGTCGCTGAACGGTGTGACCGTCTTGGTCGGCTCCTCGCGCAGACCATAGATCTCCAGGGTTTCCATGCCGAGGTCGCGGTCGGCAATGGCCTTCGCCGCCTGGGCGATGGCGGCTGTGAGCGGCAGTGTCTTCTCGCGCCCCTCTGCTTCTCTCAGGTCGAGAGGCATGAGACGATGCCGGGTGGCTGCCGTCACGTCGCCTGTACTGACGTGGATACCCTTGTAGGCCAGTTCTATTCCCCCGGCGGCAGGCCGGACTTCGCCGATGATCAGGAAATCGACCTCTGCATTGCGGGCCAGGGTTTCGGTGGGATTGACGACCTCGTCGAAGGCCTTGATGGCATAGGTCTCCGACAACAATTTCCTGAGGTGCTGGCGGGTGACGATACGCAGGTGGCCGGGCTTCTTGCGCACCAGTGCCGAAGCAAGTTTCTCGTTCCAGGCATCGGCCGTTGATTTCGGCACCGGGAGGTTCTCCGCCCGGAAGGGCCAGACGGCAAGGGAGATGTCCTTCTGGCCGGACTTGAACAGCATGTTTTGCAGCATCTGGTTACTTGGCAGTTCCGGGCTGGCGACCGCGTTGCGCTCGATTGTGGTGAGCAGCTCGTCCGCAAAGGCCTCGAAGGGATCGCTGTCGGCCCAAGCCGCAGAGCCGGCCAGGACAGTCAGGGCCATACCGAAGAGCCGGGCGCACCAGAATCTCATGCCATCATCCCCTGTTCAGAAATCCGTTTTCCATGCCAATGAACGGCCCGGGAACCCTTTTCAGGATCAATTCACTATCGCGCGGCCTGCCGCGCCTGCCAATTGAAAAACCTGCCCGGTCCGTGCATTCTGCGGTGAAGGATGGGGTGGCCGATCAGGGAGGTATCCAATGCGTATGACCTGTGCAGTGCTGATCTGTCTGCTGCTGGGGCTGTCGGCGGGTTCGGCGCAGGCGTCGAAGCGGGTGGCGCTGGTGATCGGCAACGACAGCTACGCGACGCTGCCGGCGCTGCGCAATGCCGGCAAGGACGCCCGGGACGTGGCGGCCAAGCTGGAGGGTCTCGGCTTCGAGGTGATCCTGCGTCTGAATGCCGGGGAACGGGCGATGGGCCGGGCTCTGACGGAGTTCGAAAGTCGGCTGTCGGGCGGCGATGCAGGGCTGGTGTATTATGCCGGGCATGGCGTGCAGGTCGATGGGCGCAACTGGCTGATCCCGTCGGACGCGCGCGTGGAGGACGAGACAGACCTGCCCTATGAGGCCATAGATGCGTCCGACTTCCTGAGCGGCATGGAGCGAGCGGGCGCGCCGGTGAATATCGTGATCCTCGATGCCTGCCGCGACAATCCGCTGCCGAAACGCAAGCGGAGCGGTGCGCGGGGGCTGGCGGTGGAGGCCGGACCTTCTGTTCAGGGCATCGTCATGCTGTACTCGGCCGGCCCCGGCGAAGCCGCCGAGGACGGTCCTCCGGGCGGCAACGGTTTGTTCACGGGCGAATTGCTGAAGGTGATCGACCGTCCCGGGCTGACGTTGGAGCAGGTGTTCAAGCAGACGGTGCGCGAAGTCAACCGGGCGACGCGCGGCCGTCAGACGCCGTGGCTGAACACATCGCTTGCCGGCGACTTCTATTTCGCGCCGGCGGCGCCCAGCGCCCCGGCGGCGTCTGCGCCCGCGCCGACTGCCGGCCTCGACAAGGAAGTTGTGTTCTGGCAGTCGATCCAGAGCAGCCGTGATGCGTCGCTGTACGAGGCGTATCTGGCGCAGTTTCCGGACGGGACGTTTGCACCGCTGGCGCGGGCGAAGATCGCGTCGTTGAAGGGCGAGGCGGTGGCGTCGCTGACGCCGCCGACAGCGGCTGCCGAACCGGCCACGCCGCAGTCACCGTCACCGTCCTACATTGTAACGGATAGCCGCGAAACGAAGTGGGTCTCTGCGCGTGGAACGGTGAACGTGCGGTCGGGTCCGGGCACGGATGTCCCGGTGGTCGGTCGCCTGGGCAGTGGCGATGAGGTCGAGGTGACGGGCCAGGTTGATGGCGCGGATTGGGTTCGTGTCGCGCTGGCGGATGGCGGGACGGGTTTCGTCTACGCCCCGCTTCTCGGCGATGCGAAGCCGGAGCCGGATAGGGTTCGGAGCCTGTCGGCTGGTGCGGTGTTCCGCGATTGCGAGAATGCGCTTGTGGCGACGTCGGGAGCGTCTGTGCCAGGTGGTGTGTTCTGCGGCCCTGAGCTTGTTGTGATCCCGCCGGGGAGTTTCATGATGGGGTCGACAGAGTACGCAAGCGAGCAGCCCGTTCACAAGGTAGATATCGGCTACCGTTTTGCGGTCGGCCGTTACGAGGTGACGCAGTCTGAATGGCGTTCGGTGATGGGATGGGACCCGAGCAGGTTCAAGGGCGCTGACCGTCCGGTGGAGAATGTAACCTGGGCGGATGCGCAGGCGTTCATCGGGAAGCTGAACGCGCGGACGGGCCGCAAGTACCGTCTATTGACGGAATCGGAATGGGAGTACGTGGCGCGGGCGGGCACGACGACGAAATATCCCTGGGGCAACGACATCGGCCGGGGCAACGCCAATTGCGACGTCTGCGGTAGCCGGTGGGATAACAGGGCGACGGCGCCTGTGGGGAGTTTCGCGGCGAACGGCTTCGGCCTTCACGACCTGCACGGCAATGTGTATGAATGGGTCGAGGATTGCTACAAGGACAGTTACTCAGGTGCGCCGACGAACGGGCGCGCGAATACAACCGGAGATTGTCGCATGCGTGTCGTGCGCGGCGGTTCCTGGAACATCTATCCGGTGTACCTCCGCTCCGCGTTTCGCTTCAGGCTCGACTCCGTCATCCGGAGCGGCAACTACGGGTTCCGGATCGCCAGGACCCTTTAGGTGCGACGCACCTGAAGGTTACCCCTTGTATCCTTATCGCTTTACCTCTTGGGAGAGTGTGCAGGGGGAGGGTTTCCCTCCCCCTGGCGCGCGGCCGGGCACGACGGCGCATCGGTCCTCCGCGCTGCCGCGTCTGGCGATTGAAAAACCACGCTCTCCCGTGCATTCTGCGGTGAGAACCGCAAACGCCGAACAGGGAGGTTCCGAATGCGTA
>JAVKCR010000439.1:0-7524 GCA_040222645.1 Rhodospirillales bacterium | reverse complement strand
CTCGACGTCCACCGCACCAAGATAGCGCAGCGTATCGCCCACCATCTTGATCGACAGCTTGTTGTCGTCGACGATCAGAAAGCTGACCTTGCTGAAGTCGATCTTTTGACTAATGAGCCTGTCTCCCCGGATCTGAACAGGCCCCGCCCCCAATGCGAGAGGGACTCTAGACACAGAATTAACGCGAGTAAAGCAGCTAGCCAGAAAGTGATCGCGGAAATAAATGGTTGGAATTGCAGAAGTTTAGGTCCAGCCAAAATTGTCTGTATGACAGGAGGTTTGAATGCAGAACGGCCGCCCGGAACGCCAACCCTTCTCGGATTTCAGCCTGTCTGAACCCTATACGAAGCGCCGTATCGGCTTCCTCGAACTCTGGGAGGTCGATGGCTGGCGGCTGAAGCTCTATGGCATCAAGTACCGCGGCGAGCGGCCGGACCCGACCCTGGTAGACCGCACGAAGGCATTGGTCGAACGCGAACTGGCAGGTTTCGAGGAGAAAGGGCCCGTCTATGGCGTCGGCTATGTCGGCGTTCATGACGCGCGCAGCGCACCGCTCGCCTTTCTCGATATCTGGGCGAACGAGAACGAGATCCGGCATTTTGCCTACACGGCGCCGGCGTCGCGCCCGGACCTGCTGCACCGGGCCCAGCGGGAACAGATCAGCTATTGCATCTGGGACATGACGCTGGCCGATTTCGAGCGGCGGGCCTGGCACCGGACGATGCTCACCAACCCCGACGGCGGCGATATCGCAGCCTATCTCTCGGAGCGGATGGAAATGGAGTTCTGAAACGAAAAGGGCCCGCAGATGCAGGCCCTTCAGCTATCCGGTGGAGACCGGAATTACGCGGCGGCGGCAGTCGCCTTGCGCATCCGCTTCTTCAGGCGGCGCAGCTCGTCGGAGAGCTTGGCATCCGCGGTCGAGGTCAGGTAGGTGTCGATGCCGCCATTGTGCTCGATCGAACGGATGGTCGAGGCCGCTACGCGCAGCTTGACCATTTCCTGCAGCGTTTCGCTGAAGATGGAAACCACCTGCAGGTTCGGCAGGAACCGGCGGCGGGACTTGTTGTTCGCATGGCTGACGTTGTTTCCGGTCAGCACGCCTTTGCCGGTGAGGCTGCAACGACGCGACATTGCGATCTCCTTGAATTGCCTGTCGGACGGCTTGTCGCCGTCAAAATGAGTTGCGGGTTCTAAGGTGCGCCGTGACCACTGTCAAGCGATGTCGGCACTCAATGACGCGTCCGGCCGTCACCGGGGTCGAGGAACGTCTGCTCGGCGATCGAGCGCAGCTTCTCCCGTTCCTCGTCGGTCAGCGTGTTGAGGTTCGATTGCTGGGCGCGATGCACCGACAGCGCCTGGCGGATGACCGCCACACGTGAAATCTGCTCGTCCGACGGCGCCTGGAACGGCTCGATGTCATCAGCCGGCGTCTGCGGAACGGCAGCGTGTACCGACGGTTTGGCTCGCTCCGGTGCAGCGGTTTCCGGCTCCAGCCCGAGGAGCTTCTCGATGAACTTTCCGAAACTCACGCCGGCGCCCCGATTTCCGCAATGTCTCTCGATTTGTACATATTGAACTGTAGCATCCTTCGTGAATAATCCCACTCCATGGTTATCGAAAAGTTAACCGAACCGGTTCTTGAGAGGGGGGGCGAGCGAATGAGGTTCAAGGCGGCGTTGCTGAATCTCGGTGACAACGAGATCGTCGTTGTCCGGGTGTCGCAGAAGACGATCGACGACATCGAAGCGGCGAAGGATGCCATCCGCTATTATCAGCCACTGTTTCCGGGGCGAAAGACCATCATAACCGCGGAAGACGATTACGGCCGCTGGATCTATCTCGGCAACCGGGCGATCTGCGAAGCGCTGGACGATTTCGACATCGACGACGACGACTGGCAGATCTACGAAGTCGCGGATTGATCGATCAGCCGGCAAGCCAGTTCCTGAGAATGCCGGTAACTTCTTCCGGCCTCTCCATCGGCGTCAGGTGGCCGGCGCGTTCCACGAAATGCAGCGTGGCCCCGGGTATGGCCCCGGCGATCTCCTCGTTCCAGGGAAGCGGAGTCGCCTTGTCCTCGCGACCGCAGATCACCGCGGTCGGCACCGAGACCGCCGGGAGCAGGTACCGCCTGTCCTTGCGGCTCATGATTGCCTGCTGCTGGCGGATGTAGGTGGCGAGGCCCACCCGTTCCGCCATGGCGTCGAACTCGGCCATCAGGTTCGGATCGTCGTATCGCGAGGGATGGATGTAGGCTTCCAGCGACTGCCGCTTGATGGCCTGGAAATCCCCGTCATTGGCCGAGGCGAGGAAATTCCGTCGCCAGGCCATGCGGTCCGGGTCGTCGGCGCGGGCGGTCGTGTCGAGCAGGGCGAGGCGGTCGATACGCTCCGGAGCGAATGACAGGATCTCGAAGGCGCAATAGCCGCCCATCGAAAGCCCGGCGAGAGCGAATCTCTCCGGCGCCGCCGACAGCACCCGCTCCGCCATGCGGTGGATATCGTCATCGCTGCGCGTGTCGCCGACGACAATGTCGGCGATATCCGCCAGGTCGTCGATCTGGTGGCGCCACAACGCATCGTCGTTCAGCAGGCCGGCGAGCAGCACCAGCGTCGGGCGTTTTCCATTCATGGGTCAGACCTCGATGATCTCGTCCCCGTCGTTCCAGACCACGCGGTAGAGGTCGGTACGGCGGTTGTCCCAGTTCTGGGTGGTGCCCCGGTCCTTGTGCTGGCGCAGCAGGTCGAGGCTGAGATCGTGGATCAGCATCATTTCCGTGTTCGGCGTGCATTCGGCGGCGACGCCGTCGCGGTCGAAGGCGATGTCCGACGGGGTCAGGATGCAGGACTGGCTGTAATGGATGTCGGCGGCCTCGACATTCGGCAGGTTCCCGATGGCGCCGGCCATGACGATATATACCTCGTTCTCGACGCAGCGCGCCTGGGCGCAGTATCGCACCCGCATGTGGCCGGACCGCATGTCGGTATTGTAGGGCACGAAGATGATGCCGGCCCCCTTTTCGGCGGCGACGCGGGTCATTTCCGGGAACTCGATATCGTAGCAGATGCAGATCGCGATCTTGCCGCGGTCGGTATCGAACACCCTGACCTTGGACCCGGCATTGACGCCCCACCATTTCGATTCGGACGGCGTGATATGGACCTTGTACTGCTTGTCGATGGTGCCGTCGCGGCGGAACAGGAAGGCGACGTTGTAGAGCTGCTCTTCCTCCAGGATCAGGTGCGTTCCGCCGATGATGTTGACGTTGTAGCGCAGCGCCAGGTCGGCGAAGAGATCGAGGTAGCGGTCGGTGTAGCGGTGCAGCTTCCGCGCCGCCTTGGCCGGGTTGGGCTCCTTGTAGAGGCCCATGAGCTGGGTCGTAAGCAGTTCGGGGAAGACAACGAAGTCGCTGCGGTAATCCGAGGCGGTGTCGACGAAATATTCCACCTGCCGGGCGAAATCGACGAACTTCTTGATCGGCCGCATCTGGTACTGGACCACGCAGACCCGGACGCTGCCGGAATCGATCACGGTCACCTTCTCGGCGACGTAATCCGGGTTCTCCCACATCATCAGGGTCGCATGACCCATCGATTCGGAGTCTTCCGGCAGGTAGTTGCGGAGTACCTGGTGGAACTCGAAGCCGTTCGACATCTGCGCCGTCATGACCGAATCGGTCAGGGTACGCGAGCGAACCTGTTCGCAATATTCCTCCGGCGTCATGTCGTCGGCATGGTTGTGATAACCGGGAATCCGCCCGCCGATGATCATGCCCTTGAGGTTGAGGCGGGTGACGACGAGCTTGCGGGCGTCGTAGAGACGGCGCGCCAGCTTCTGTCCCCGGTATTCCGGGTTCACGGCGATATCGATGCCGTAGAGATATTCGCCGTCGGGGTCATGATTGCGGATCATGCCGTCGTCGCAGACTTCCATGAAGGTGTGCTGACGCATCACCTGGGCTTCGTTGACGATCAGGCTGGCGGAAACCGCGATCAGCTTGCCCTCGAACTCGACGCCGATCTGGCCGGCGGAGAACCGCTTGATCTGCGCCTGGAAATGTTCGCGTTCCCAATGCGGGATGTCCTCGCCGAAGGCGGAGCGCTGTACCGCGATGACGCTGTCATAGTCGCTCATGCGCAGCCGGCGCACATGCATCTTCTTCTCGAATTTCTTGAGAAACGCCTTGCTGGTTTCGTGGCTGATCTTGCGTTTGGTCATGATCTGGCTGGTTTCCTTCAGGTCGGGCGGAGGGCCCCGTCGGCGATGGCGCCCTGCAGGGTTCTCTCCGCTTCAGCGGCTTCTTGCTGGCGTCGCCACATCTTGGCGTAAACGCCCTCCGCGGCAAGCAGTTCGCCGTGGCGGCCGCGTTCGACCACCTTCCCGGCTTCCAGGACAAGAATTTCATCCGCGTCGATGATCGTCGACAGCCTGTGCGCGATCACCAGCGTCGTGCGGTTGGCCGAGACTTCCTTGAGGGAAGTCTGGATCTCGCGTTCCGTCTGGCTGTCGAGCGCCGAGGTTGCCTCGTCGAACAGCAGGATATCAGGCTGCTTCAGGATGGTCCGGGCGATGGCGACGCGCTGCTTCTCGCCGCCGGAGAGCTTCAATCCCCGTTCGCCGACCTTGGTCTGGTAGCCTTCCGGCAGGCTCATGACGAAATCGTGGATGCGGGCGAGGCGTGCCGCATCCTCGATCTCCGACGGGCTCGCCGACGGTCGGCCGTAGGCGATGTTGTAATAGATCGAATCGTTGAACAGCACGGTGTCCTGCGGAACGATTCCGAGGGCGGCGCGCAGGCTGTCCTGGGTGACGGCGCGGATGTCCTGCCCGTCGATGGTGACCGAACCCTCGTCGACATCGTAGAACCGGAACAGGATGCGCGAGATCGTCGATTTTCCCGCGCCGCTCGGCCCGACGATGGCCGTCGTCTTGCCGGCGGGAACGGTGAAATCGACCCCGTGCAGGATCTGGCGGTTCTTCTCGTAGAAGAAGGTGACGTTGCGAAAGACCACCTCGCCGCCGCTCACCGACAGCGGCTTTGCATCCGGGGCGTCGGCGATCTCGCGCTCGACGGTCAGCAGGCTGAACATGGATTCCATGTCTGCCAGCGACTGCTTGATCTCGCGGTAGACGAAACCGAGGAAGTTGAGCGGCAGGTAGAGCTGGATCAGGTAGGTGTTCACCAGCACGAAATCGCCGACGGTCATGCTGCCGTCGGCAACGCCATGCCCCGCCAGGATCATCACGATGGTGAGGCCCACCGCGATGATGGCGCCCTGGCCGATATTGACCAGCGCCAGCGAGGTATTGCTGAGGATCGAGGCGCGTTCGTATTCCTTCAGGGAGGCATCGAAACGGTTCGCTTCATGCTGCTCGTTGCCGAAATACTTCACCGTCTCGAAATTGAGCAGGGAATCGATCGCCTTGGTGTTGGCTTCCGAATCCTTCTCGTTCATGCGCCGCCGGAACTTGATGCGCCATTCGGTGACGACCAGCGTGTAGGCGATGTAGGCGATGATGGTGAGCAACGTGACGATCGCGAAGATCGCGTCGTACAGCCAGACCAGGATGCCGCAGACCATCAGCACTTCGAGAAGCGTCGGCATGATGTTGAACAGCATGAACCGCAGCAGGAAATCGATCCCGCGGACCCCGCGCTCGATGGCCCGGCTCACCCCGCCGGTCTGGCGTTCGAGGTGGAACCGCAGCGCCAGCGCATGCAGGTGGCGGAAGGTCTTCAGCGCCGATTGCCGGATCGCCCGCGCGGCGACCTTTGCGAAGAAGAAGTCGCGCAATTCGCCGAAGCTGATCGAGAGAATGCGCGCAATGCCGTAGCCGATGATCAGCATTACCGGAACGGCGACAGCCATGGCGGCGCCGCTGGTCGGGGTCAGGATGTCTACCGCTTCCTTGTAAAGCATCGGCGTGTAGACGTTCGCGACCTTGGCGAGACCGAGCATGACCATCGCCACGACAACCCGCAGGCGCAGTTCGCGTGAGTCCTTCGGCCAGAGATATGGCAGTAGGGTGGCGATCGTACGCAGGTCGTTGCGCCGACGGGCGCCGCCATTCTCGGTCGGGGGAGGTGTCATGCTACGACGGGGCACCGTTCAGTCTGCCTGATTGGCTTGATGTGGTGATCGATTGTCGCCCGACAACCGACGATGGCGGCATTCGCCGCCAACCGGTCGCATGCGGGCGCCGCGATCAGCCGTCTTTCGGACGGTTGCCGAACAGGCCGGCGACGATCGGGCTCAAGCGCCGCTTCGGTTCGTCCTTGGGGCGAATGCCCTCGGGAATCGGCGGCAGGGGTTCCCGGGTGGCGGATTCAGCGGCAGGCGCCGGATCGCCGGCTTCGGATTCCGGGATGGCGGGTCTGCGCTCCGCGTCGCGGGATGACCCCAAGTTGACGGTCGGGAAGGGCGAGCCTTCGCGCGGCAGGGTCTGGGCGGCCTGCAACGGGCGTTGCGGCGGCGCGGAGCGCGGACGGAATGCCTGCTCTGAATCCCTATCGACCGGGCGCGGCGACGAGAACACCGGGTCGAGACGGGGCCCGGCCGATGACGAAGATGGCCGGCTGGCAAGTTCATCCTGCGCATCGGAGTCAGCTTCTTCGTTGACACGGTCGACGGCCTGTAGTGCGGCGGCGATTTCAGCAAGAGCCCGGCGGGCCTCGTCGCGTTGCGGATCCCGCGGCAGTTCGGGCTCCGGCAGTTCCTCCACGGTAGCGGGCTCCGGTACCGGCTCAGGTTCGGGAACGGTCTCCGGCCGGATGGCGGTGGGTGCCGGTGCCGTTTCACGGGGTGGCGCGGTGCGGGTCTCCACCGGGAAAGGCTTCGTGTGGGCCGGCAAGGGCTTTTCGACAGCACTGGTCCAGCCGCCGGCCGGAACAGGGTCGATCTCCGCGGCTTCCGGTTCGGGCTCAGGCTTGGGTTCCGGCACGGTGGCCGGCGCGGGTTCCGCGATCGGAATCGTGCGCTTCAGCAGGGTGTCGAGCCGGCCGAGATTGCCGCCTTCCACGAGACGGGTGATCAGCCCGTCGCCTTCGACATCCCGGAGTTCATTGACGAGGTTGGCGTAGTTCTCGCGGAACTCCTCGGCCAGCGCGAGCGCCTTCGGGTCATGCTTGAGGGTTTGGGCGACCTTGCGCTGCAGCGAGTCCAGTCCGCCGGAGGTATTGAGGATGCAGCGGAAGAACACCCAGCGGTCGCCCTGGCCGAAGCGCTGCCAGGCCGAGGAATACTGGGCGTTGTCGATCAGTTTCAGTTCGACGGCGAGATGGGCGACCAGCGGGTTGAGTTCGTCGATCAGGTAGCTGATCAGCGGGAATAGCTCGGCCCGTTTCGCCGACGACCGGCTCTCGACCAGGGTGCGGGCCTCGACCTCGGCCTGGTCGGCGGCGCGCTTGGTCTGCCAGTGCAATTGCTTCAGGGCGAAATTGTTCTCCCGTATCGCCGAACCGAGCTGCACATAGCCGATGATGAGCCAGAGCGCGGCCGGCGGACCGAAGGCGGCGGCGAC
>JAVKCR010000438.1:0-9804 GCA_040222645.1 Rhodospirillales bacterium | reverse complement strand
TGGCGAGGTCAGTACATCTTCATTGGCGAGGCTGTGGCCCGCGAGACGGTCGGCCTCGCCGAGCAGGACCTGGGGGGATACCTCGTACGCTTTGCAAATCGGGAGCTGGGCTTGATCGACAAGACCGGTCGCTTCCACAGCATCGCACCGCCGAGAGCCAGAACCCGTTGCCAATCAACGCAGGTCGATCAAAAATAGTGTCAGGAATGTTCCCGGTCTTGTCTGTCAGTGATCTACCCGGTCGTTCAGGGAGCGGTGCGCTCAGTATTCCACCTTATCCACCTTCTCGTCCCACAGCCTGAACGCGCTCTCCGCGTCGTCGCTCGGGAGATGCACCGTCGGCAGGCTGCGCTTCTCCGGTTCCAGCGGCACTTGCTCATACAGGAACGCATCGTCGAAGCCGATCGCCGCCGCCTGGTGGCGGGTGTTGGCGTAGACCAGCCGGTCCAGACGCGCCCAGTAGATCGAGGCGAGGCACATCGGGCAGGGTTCGCAGCTGGCGTAGATCATCGCCCCCTTCAGCGAGAAGTCCCCCAAGGCCTGGCAGGCGCGGCGGATGGCGACCACCTCGGCATGCGCCGTCGGGTCGTTGGCGGTGGTGACCTCGTTGCAGCCCTCGCCGATGATCACCCCGTCCTTCACCACCACCGCGCCGAACGGGCCGCCGGTGCCGCTGGCGACGCCTTGCCGCGAGATCTCGATGGCGCGGGCCATGTAGCGGCGGTCTTCGTCGGTCACGTTCATCAGCCGGCCTTCGCTTTCATCGCGTCGATGGCGGCGAGGATCTTCTCCGGCGTCGCCGGGGCATCGAGCGGCACGGTCGCGCCCGCCGGGCCGAAACCGCCGATGGCGTCGCGGATCGCCAGCCAGACCGAGAGCGCCAGCATGAAGGGCGGCTCGCCGATGGCCTTGGAGCGGAACACGGTCGCCGCCGGGTTCGGCGCGTCCTCGAGGAGGCGGGTGTTGAAGATTGGCGGCACGTCGCGGCTGCCGGGAATCTTGTAGGTGGAGGGGCCGTGGGTGCGCAGGCGGCCGTCCTTGTCCCACCAGAGTTCCTCCGCCGTCACCCAGCCCATGCCCTGCACGAAGGCGCCCTCGATCTGGCCGAGATCGATGGCCGGGTTCAGCGAGCGCCCGGCGTCCTGCAGGATCTCGGCGCGCAGCACCCGGGTCTCGCCGGTCAGGCTGTCGATGGCGACTTCCGCCGCCGCCGCGCCGTAGGTGAAATAATAGAAGGGCCGGCCGGTGGAGGTCTTGAAGTCCCAGTGGATGTCCGGCGTGCGGTAATAGCCCGTGGACGAGAGCGAGACCCGGGCCGCCCAGCTCATCTCCGCCAGTTCCGGGAAGGAGATGGAGCGGTTGCCGGCGAAGACGCGGTTGTTGGCGAACGCGATCTCCGCGTCCTCCACCCCGAAATGCCCGGCGGCGACGGAGGTCATCCTGGCCTTGATGGTCTCCGCCGCGTTGAGCGCCGCCATGCCGTTGAGGTCGGAGCCCGACGAGGCCGCGGTCGCGGACGTGTTCGGCACCTTGCCGGTGGAGGTCGCGGTGATGCGCACCATCTCCAGATCGATCTGGAACACCTCCGCCACCACCTGGGCGACCTTGATGTAGAGCCCCTGCCCCATCTCGGTGCCGCCGTGGTTCAGATGCACGCTGCCGTCGGTATAGACATGCACCAGCGCGCCGGCCTGGTTCAGGGTCGGCAGGTTGAAGGAAATGCCGAACTTGATCGGCATGGTGGCGAGGCCCTTGCGGATCACCCCGCCCGCCGCGTTGAAGGAATCGACGGCCTTGCGCCACCCCGCGAGGTCGACCTCAACTGCGAGTTCCGAGGTCACGCGCTCGATGATGTTGTCCGTCACCGTCATGCCGTAGGGGGTGACGTCGCGCCCCTCCCCGCCATACCAGTTGCGGGCGCGGAGCTCGTCGAGCGGGATGTTCAGGTGGCGCGCGATATCGTCCATCACCGCCTCGATGGCGATCATCCCCTGCGGGCCGCCGAAGCCCCGGAAGGCGGTGTTGGAAACGGTGTTGGTCTTGCAGGCGACGCCGCGGAAATCCACCGCGGGGATGTAGTAGCAATTGTCGGCGTGGCAGAGCGCGCGGGTGATCACCGGCCCCGTCAGGTCGGCGACATTGCCGGCGTTCGCCGCGAACAGGATGTCGAGGGCGAGGATATGACCGTCCGCGTCGAAGCCCGCGTCGTAGCGGATCAGGAAGGGATGGCGCTTGCCGGTGGCGACCATGTCGTCGTCACGCGGCAGCCGCAGCTTCACCGGGCGGCCGGTCTTGCGCGCGGCGATGGCGGCGATGGCGGCGATGATCGTCGCCTGGCTTTCCTTGCCGCCGAAGGCGCCGCCCATGCGGCGAACATCGACGGTGACCTGCGCGAAGGGGAGGCCGAGCACATGGGCCACGCCATGCTGCACCTCGGTCGGGTGCTGGGTGGAGGAATAGACCTGCATGTCCGCCACCTCGCCGGGAATGGCGACGGCGACCTGGCCTTCGAGATAGAAATGGTCCTGCCCGCCGCAGCGCACCTCGCCCTTGAGCCGCCTCGGCGCCCGGTCGAGTTCCGCCCTGGCGTCGCCGCGCTGCATCACCTGGTCGCGGGCGACGGTGGTCCCCGCCTCCAGCGCCGCCTCGATGGTGAGGATCGCGGGGAGGACCTCCCACTCGATCTTGACCGCGGAGACGGCGGCGCGGGCGGCGGCGAAGCTCTCGGCCACCTCGGCGGCGACCGGGTGGCCGACATACTCGGCGATTTCCGCCAGCGCCGGCTCGTCCTTCAGGATCGGGGCGATGTCGTTCTTGCCGGGAATGTCCGCCGGGGTGACGACGGCCCGCACGCCGGGCATGGCGAGCGCCGCCGTGCCATCGATGGAAACCACGCGGGCGTGGGCATGGGGCGAGAGCACCAGCATCGCATGCAGGCTGCCCGGCGGCAGCGGCATGTCGTCGAGGTAGATCGCCTTGCCGGAGACATGGCCGGCCGCGCTGTCGTGGCGCATGCCGGCGCCGACGCCACCCTTCGCGGTGCCGGTGGGGGCGTTCACAGCGCCTCCAGCCGGACGGCGCCCGCGCCCGTGGTCTCGAGGAAGAAGCGTTCGAGCAGGTTGCCGGCGATCTTGCGGCGATAACCCGCGGTCGCGCGGAAATCGTCGATCGGCGAGATGTCGTCGGCGAGCGCGGTGCGCCCGGCCTTGACCGCGGAGGCGTTCCAGGCCCGGCCGGAGACCATCGCCTCCAGGCTCGCGGCGCGAATCGTCACCGGCCCGACTCCGCCGAAGGCGGCGCGGAAGGTGGTGACACTGTCGCCGTTCCGGCGCAGCAGGAACGCCGCGACCACGGCGGAGATGTCCTGGTCGAAACGCCGCGAGATCTTGTAGGCGGCGAATTGCGCGTCGGGCTTCGGCGCCGGGATGAAGATGCTCTGGACCACCTCGCCCGGCTTCAGCGCGGTCTTGCGGTAGCCGGTGATGAAATCGCCGATCGGCAGGGTCCGCCGCCCTTCGGTGGAGACCAGCTTCACCTCCGCCCCCAGCGCCATCAGGCAGGGCGTGGTATCGCCGATGGGCGAGGCGGTGACGATATTGCCGCCGATTGTTCCGAGATTGCGGATCTGGCGTGAACCGATGCGGCGCACGAGGTCGCCGAAGGCCGGCGCGATCACGTCGAGATGCGGCAGCAATTCGGAATAGGTAACGGCGGCGCCGAACTCGAGCCCGACGGGCGTTGCATGGATCTCGCGCAGTTCCGCCACCCGCGCAAGCGAGATCACCACCTTCGGCACGGCCCCCTTCTTGGAGAATTCGAGGCCGATATCCGTGCCGCCGGCGAGCAGCCAGGCGTCCGGGTTGTCGGCCACCGCCATGGCGAGGTCTTCGGCCGTGCGGGGGGCGAGGAACAGCTGGCCCTTCGCCAGGTGGCTGGTCGCCGGGACCAGTTCCGGCAGCAGGTCCGCCGTCATGTCCTCCGGGTCGGTCGCGCCGGCGACCCGGCGGCAGGCATCCACGATCGGCCGGTAGCCGGTGCAGCGGCAGAGATTGCCGGCCAGCGTCTCGTGGATCAGGTCGTCCTCTGCGGGCTCCCCGCCCTCGGCGAAGGCGAACATCGACATCACGAAGCCGGGCGAACAGAAGCCGCATTGCGTGCCGTCGGTCTCGACCATCGCCTGCTGCACCGGGTGCAGGCTGCCGTCGGCGCGGGCGAGGCCCTCCACCGTCTTCAGCGCGAGGCCGTCAACCTGGCCGAGGGTCAGCAGGCAGCCGTTCGCCGCGCGCCAGACGAAGCGCCCGGCCTCCTCGCGCCCAAGCGCCACGGTGCAGGCCCCGCAATCGCCTTCGGCGCAGCCTTCCTTGGTGCCGGTGAGGCCGGCGTCCAGCCGCAGCCAGTCGAGCACGGTCGTGGTCGCCGGCGCCGCCTCGACGGACTGCCGCTCCCCGTTCAGCAGGAAGGTTATCGCCGCCATGTCATCCCTACCCGCCCATCGTCGAGCGGAACGCCCAGCCGGTGGTGCGTTGCTCGATCCAGGCGAAGAGCGCGTACATGACGATCCCCTCGATCGCCAGGGCCACCAGCCCGGCGAAGACCAGCGGCATCTGGAAGTTCGAGCCGGCCAGCGACATGAGATAGCCGATGCCGGCATTCGCCGCGACGGTTTCGGAGACCACCGAACCGACGAAGGCGAGCGTGATCGCCACCTTCAGCGAGCCGAAGAAATAGGGCTGCGCCCGGGGAATCCCGACCTTCAGCATGATGTCGAGCTTCGAGGCCCCGAGCGCCCGCAGCACGTCCTCCAGTTCGGGTTCGGTGGTGGCCAGACCGGTCGCCACGTTCACCACGATCGGGAAGAAGGAAATCAGGAAGGCGGTGATGATCGCCGGCACCTCGCCGATGCCGAACCAGATCACCAGGATCGGCACCACGGCGACCTTCGGCACGGAATTGAAGCCGATCATGACCGGGTAGAGGCCGCGATAGATGGTCTTCGACCAGCCGACGACGAGGCCGAGCAGCACCCCGAAGACCACCGCCAGCGCGAAGCCGGCGACGGTGGTCCAGAGCGTCACGCCGGAATGCTTGAGCACGGCATACCAGTGCTCGCTCATGGCGACCGCGATGGCGGACGGCGCGGGCAGGATGATCTGGCTGATGCCGAAGATCTGGCAGACCGCCTCCCAGAGCACGAACATCGCGATGGTGAAGACCCAGGGTGCGAGACGTTCGTTCATGCCTGCCTCATTTCCGCGATCTTGCCGCGCAGTTCATGGACAATGTCGACGAATTCCGGCTCGAAACAGACATCGAGATCGCGCGGCCGGCGCAACTCGACCTTCTTGGTCATGGTGATGCGGCCGGGCCGGGCGCTCATCACATGGATGGTGTCTGCGAGGAACGCCGCCTCGCGCAGGTCGTGGGTCACCAGGATCACGGTGAAACCGATGCGCTGCCAGAGGTCGCGCAGCACGCACCACAGTTCCTCGCGGGTGAAGGCGTCGAGCGCGGCGAACGGCTCGTCGAGCATCAGCAGTTCCGGCTCGTGGATCAGCGAGCGGCAGAGCGAGGCGCGCTGCTGCATGCCGCCGGAAAGCTCCCACGGGTAGCGGTCGCCGAAACCGCCGAGACCGACGGTCTTCAACAGCGCCTCCGCCTTCTCCTCGTATTCCTTCTTCGCGGACCGGAAGCGGCCCCGGTGCGGCTCGACGATCTCGAGCGGCAGCAGGATGTTGTCCCGCACCTTGCGCCACGGCAGCAAGTTGGAATTCTGGAACGCCATGCCGGCGATCTTGACCGGTCCGGCGACCGGCTTGCCGTCCACCGAGACCGTGCCCGCCGTCGGGCGGACAAGGCCGGTGACCAGCCGCATGAGCGTCGATTTGCCGCATCCCGAAGGGCCGACCACGGCGGTGAATTCGCCGCGGCCGACCTCGAGGTTGCATCCCTGGACCGCGACCACCTCTTCCGAGGCGCCGCGGTAGGTCAGGGTAACGTCGTCGATGATGACCAATCCGTCATCCTCCGGGATTGTGGAGAGCGAGGGATCAGAGCTTCCGGTCCGACGCCGGCGGCAGGTAGGACGGATCGAAGACCTTCTTCGGATCCGGCGTGCCCTTGAACTCGTAGGTGACGCCGATCTGCTCTATCGACTTCGCCAGGCGGTCCGGGTCGATATCGCCAAAGCCGTTCGCCTTCACCCAGTCGGTGTGGATGTTGTCGCGCAGCGCCATCTTCAGGCGGGCAAGCTCGGTCGGCTCGTCGGCGATCTCGTTCACCTTCATGACCGACTTGATGGCGGTTTCCGGGTCCTTCACGGTCGCCTGCATGCCCTTGATGGTGGCCGCGACGAAGGCTTTCACCACGTCCGGGTTGGCCTTGGCGAACTCGGTGTTGACCATGATGGCGTTGCCGTAGAGCACGAGACCGTAATCGGCCATCAGCATGACGCGGACATCTTCCGGCGCGATGCCGTTGCGCAGCAGGTTGAAGTAGGACGAGAAGGAGAAACCGGTGATCGCGTCGACGTCACCCTTGGCCAGCATCGGCTCGCGCACGGGGAAACCGACATTCTCGATCTTCACCTTGTCGGCATCGATGCCGTTTTCCTTCACGAAGGCCTTCCACTGGGCATAGGCGCCGTCGGGCGCCGGCGCGCCGAGCACCTTGCCTTCAAGGTCCTTCGGCGTCGCGATACCGGTCTTCGAGGTGGTGACGATGGCGAACGGCGGATAATCGTAGACCATAAGGATCGCGGTCACCGGCGCATCCGGCGTCTGGTCGAGGAACTTGACCAGCGAGTTGATGTCGAAGAAGCCGAGCGGATAGGTGCCGGCGGCAACCCGGGCGATGCCCTTCACCGAACCGGGGCCGGAATCGATCGACACGTCGAGACCGGCTTCCTTGTAATAGCCATTGTCGATGGCGACGAAATAGGGCGCGGACGGACCTTCGAACTTCCAGTCCAGCGCGAACTTGATCTCGGTCTGGGCCGAGGCGGCACTCGCCGCGAGAACCAGGGAGGCGCCAATTGCGGCGGCGAATTTCTTCAACATCTCGTTTCCTTTCATGACAACGATCAGCCATCCGGCAGGGCGGACAGGCCCGGATTGCAGGAGCAATCCGCATGCCAGCCGGACCACGCACCCGCCGGGTCCGGATTCCGCCACCGGACAAGGGTTTCGCACGGGATGTTCGCCTACTCCCGAAGCGCTGTCGATTAAATTTTGTGCAATGCAATACCCGCGCTGCCGGAATGAGCAGCACGGGCCATGGGCCGCGTCACGCGATGGGACGCCGGACCACCAGCAGGTTGGCTGTCATCTCCTGAACCGTCTCGCCATCACGGTTCACGGTGGAGAACCTGACGCGCAGCACGCCGCGGTCCGGCTTCGAGCGCGACGGGGTCACCGACAGCACCTCGATCACCACGTGCAGGTCATCGCCCGGATAGACCGGGCGGCTCCAGGTCAGTTCCTCGATGCGGAAGCCGATGATGCCGTTGGCGGGAGAAAAGTCGCTGTCGACCAGCATCCGCATGGTCAGTGCCGCGGTGTGCCAACCGCTCGCGGTCAATTGCCCGAAGGTCGACTCCGTCGCCGCCTCGGCGTCGAGATGGAACGGTTGCGGGTCGAACTGGTGGGCGAAGGCGATCGCCGCCTCTTCCGAAAGCCGCCGGGACGGCGTGACGAAACGCTGCCCCGGCTGGAAATCGTCGAGATACTGCATTATCCGCCGGTGCGGGCGAGCACCTTGGCGGTTGCGCCCGACCGGTCGCCGAGCTTCTCGCCGGCGAGCATCTTCTTGTGGCCTTCCGGCTCCGCCGCCTGCTTGCCGAGCGCCCAGTCGATATCGGCCTCCGCCTCTTCCGGCGGCATCACCACGGCGCCGGAGAAATCGGCGACCACCATATCGCCCGGATTGACCACCGCGCCGCCGATCGAGACCGGGCAGTTGAAGGCCCCGCCGACATCGTAGATCCGGGTGGTGATCGGGGACGTGCCGGCGCACCAGACCGGCAGGTCGTACATGCGTATCTCCGGCACGTCGGTGCAGGGCCCGTCGAGCAGCACGCCGACGCAGCCCGACGCCTTGATCGCCGCGGCAACCCCGCCGCCGAGGCAGGCATGGGTATCGTCGCCGAGCCGGTCGATACAGAGGAAATCACCGGGGCGGAGGAACTGGATGACGTGGTGAAGCAGGGTCGAATCCTGGCCGGGGATCGCCAGCGTCACGGCGGTGCCCGCGACGGTCTTCGGCTTCTCAAGCACCGACTGGATGCGGCGGTTGACGAAGCCGAGAAACCGCCGGTGACCGATGGTTGCGGTTTCCGACCGGGATCCCTTCGCGACGAGCGCGGAATCGAGCTGGGCGGGCATTTCCTTGAGTATGTAGGTCATCGAGTGTTTTCCTGGATTCTGGATTGGCTATTCGGCCGCGAAGCGGTGTTCGTAGGTTTCGAAGCGGGCGAGAATGACGTCGTAGGTGCGGTCGCGGTGTCGCTCGATCAGCGCGGCGGCGCGGGCGGGGTCCCGCTCGATCATCGCCATCATCAGGGCGCGGTGCTCTTCCTCGATCTCGTCGGCGATACCGGTCGAGATGATAGCGCGCGGATTGAGAATCCGGCGGTAGCGTTCGAGATGGGATGTCAGGCGATCGCAGAAGCGGAGCAGCCAGCGCGACCGGCAACCGGCCAGCAGCGCGTAATGGAAATCACGGTGGCGGCGCTCGCGTTCCTCCTCCGCCGCCGCGGCCAGCGGCAATCCGGGCGGATGCGTCTTGGTCAGGTGGTGGTAGGATGCGACGATCTGGGCTTCCCAGTCGTCGTTGCCGTTGCGTATGGCGAGTTCCATGGCACGGACCTCGAGTTCCTTGCGGATAGCCACCAGTTCCTCGAAATCCGCCCGGGTTATCCGGGCCACCCGGAACCCCTTCTTGCCCTCCGCGGTCACGAAATGCTCCGCCGCCAGGCGTGCCAGTGCTTCGCGCGTCGGGCTGACCCCGGAACCGTAGCGGGACTTCAACAGTTCCGTGCGGAGCGGCATGCCGGGTTCCAGAGCACCACTGCGGATATCGCTCAGAAGCAGTTCGTATACGGCGACGGCCTGGGTGGTCGGTCTCGGGTCTGGACGCTGGTCGGCTGACATGTTTCCTGTTCCGTCATCAATGAACGGATTCTCCGATAGTAGGCGGACGGATTTCCGTCACGCAACGCATTTTCCGAATTTACGATATTTTCGAAAATTTCTTGATAGAATAATATTTCCTTCCTACGCTCCCCCTGCATCGGCGAAAGGGGACGCATGGCGATGGGGGAAAAGGACGCGGGCAAGCCCGCCGGCAAGGCAGCCGGCATCGACTGGGCGCAACCACTGCGCATCTTCGTCGGAATCGTTTTCGCGGTGATCGTCACCCTCACCATCGCCCAGGTCTTCTTCCGCTTCGCCCTGGATTCCCCGCTCGTCTGGAGCGAGGAACTGGTGCGCCTTCTGCTCATCTGGATGACCTTCATCGGCGCCGCCGTGGTCTGCTGGGACGGCCGCCATCTCAATGTCGACGTGGTGTTCGTGCGGATTCCGGTCGGCGCCCGCAAGGCATTGCGCCTGATCAACGTGGTGCTTGCCGTGGTTTTCCTGGCGATCCTGATGTGGGGCGGCTGGCCGCTCATCGAACTCGCGCACTGGGTGGAGATCGGCGCCCTCGACCTGCCCGAGAGCTACTATCGCATTCCGGCGATCATCGGCGGCGGGCTGATGATCCTGTTCATCCTGCTCCGCGCCTTCCTGCGCTGGAAGAAGCCGTCGG
>JAVKCR010000437.1:0-18309 GCA_040222645.1 Rhodospirillales bacterium | reverse complement strand
CGGGTGCGGCGCGCGGACGATGCGGTACAGCACGGGGTCGCGCAGGTTGATGTTGCCCGACGCCATGTCGATCTTCGCCCTCAGCACGCGAGACCCTTCCGCGAACTCGCCGGCCCGCATGCGGCGGAACAGGTCGAGGTTCTCCGCGACGGAACGGTCGCGAAACGGGCTCGGCTTGCCGGGTTCGGTCAGCGTGCCGCGCGTCTCGCGGATTTCGTCGGCGGTCTGGTCGTCGATATAGGCCTTGCCGGTCTCGATCAGGTGCTCGGCCCAGAGATAAAGCTGCTCGAAATAGTCTGACGCGTGGAACAGGTTGTCGCCCCAGTCGAAGCCGAGCCAGCGCACGTCGTTCTGGATGGCGTCGATGAATTCCTGTTCTTCCTTCGCCGGGTTGGTGTCGTCGAAGCGGAGATTGCAGGCGCCGCCGAACTCCTGCGCCACGCCGAAATTCAGGCAGATCGATTTAGCATGGCCGATATGCAGGTAGCCGTTCGGCTCCGGCGGGAAGCGTGTATGGACCTTGGTCACCTTGCCGGACGCCAGATCGGCGCGAATCTGCTCGCGGATGAAGTCGCGCGCTTCGGGAGCGGTCTCGGTGCTGTTCTCGGTCATCGCGGTGGGTTCGTTTCTTTTATTCGGCTGGGGATTGTTTTGCGAAACCGCATCCGCCCTGTCCAGCACTACCGTTGCAGTGCAGCAGACGGGGAATCATTTGTCCTGCAGCGGCGTGCCGTCCATCTCGGGGCCATCGACGCCGAGATGGGCAAGCACCGTCGGCGCGATGTCGGTCACGGAAGTTGCCCGCCGGCTCATTCCCAATTCGAATCCCCGGCCGGAGATGATCAGCATCGGGTTGGTCTCGAAGGCGCCGAGCCCGCCATGCTGGCCGAAACCGGTGCGGTCGTTAGGGCTGAACGGATCGCCGCAGACATCGCCGAGCCCGGGGATGCCGAACCGGTTCGATTCCGGCGATTTCGCCATGGAAAACGCGACCTGCATTGGGGTATCGCTGCGATGACCCGCCTGTTTCAGGCTGTCGCCGTGAAAGACCTCCGCGCTCCATATCTGCGCCTCGATCCAGTCGGCGACCGGTTTCACCCGGTCCATGGCATCCGCGCTGAAATAGAGCAGGGCGCCCATGCCGCTGGAGGCCAGCACCACGTCACTCGAATCAGCACTCTCCTTGAAACCTGCCTCGACCAGCATTTCCGTCACCGGCACCAGGCTGCGCGCGGTCTCGTGGCCGTGGTCGGAGGCGGCGATGAACAGCACGTCCTCGCCCCGGGCCCGCAATGCATCGACCGCCGCGATCACCTCGCCGGCACGCGCGTCTGCTTCGGCGATATTCGCCAGATGCTCGGGCGAGCCCAGTTCCTGCACATGCTGGGAATGGTCCGGTTCGCAGATCCAGAGCAGGTTGAGCGCGGATACGGGCTCGTCGCGCAACCAGTCGCAGAAACGCCGGGTCACTTCCGCGTCCCCGGAGGCGTCGTAGGGTACGGCCGGATGCTCCGGTCCCGTGACCGGTTCGAAGCCCGGCCGCCAGGAGCCGGAGCGATGGAACAGCGTGCCGTGACCGTCGGGGTCCTGCATGTGGGCGGCCCCGGCGGAGGAATTGGTATGGATGACCGCCCCACCGTGGCTCTTCAGGATTTCCGTCAGGGTCGGGCGGTGCAGGGTGCGGCCGGTGGCGCGGCGCCAGCGTTCGCGGAATTCCGGCGGTCCGACGGAAACCGGTTTCAGCCCGTCCCCCTCGTCGAGCGCGATGGCGTTGCCCTGCAGCCCGTGCGAGCCGGGCAGGCAACCGGTCGAGATCGAGGCCGAGGTGATGCGCGTCGCCGACGGGAAAACCCCGCGCTGGTTGACGAAATGGCGGGATGTGGCGGCAAGCCGGGCGAGGTTCGGGGCGTATTCCGGACGCACGATGTCACCGCGCAGGCCGTCGACGACGAGGACAATTGCACGTGCCATGGTCATTCCGCCGCGATGCCGGGCCGGCCGAGCCAGCCATCGAGGTCGGTCAATGCGCGCTCGCTCATCGCCTTCTTGCGGTCGCGTCCCTTGATCTTGCGTTTGCCCGCCGGCGGCTCCGGGGGCGGCAACAGGCCGAAATTTATGTTCATCGGCTGGAAGGTCTCGGCATCCGCACCACCGGTGATGTGCGACAAGAGCCCGCCAAGCGCGGTCGTCGCGGGCGGCGGCAGGATATCCTGCCCAAGACGTTCGGCCGCGGCGAAACGGCCGGCCAGCAGGCCGATCGCGGCGCTTTCCACGTAGCCTTCGACACCGGTGATCTGACCTGCGAAACGCAGCCTGGGTTGCGATTTCAGGCGGAGCGCACCGTCGAGCAGCTTCGGACTGTTGATGAAGGTGTTGCGGTGCAGGCCACCGAGGCGGGCGAACTGCGCTTCCTCGAGCCCCGGAATGGTGCGGAAGATGCGGGTCTGCTCGGCATATTTCAGCTTGGTCTGGAATCCGACCATGTTGTAGAGCGTGCCGAGCGCGTTGTCCTGGCGCAGCTGGACGACCGCATGGGCGCGCTCGTCGGAATTCGGGTTGGTCAGCCCGACCGGTTTCATCGGCCCGTAGGCGAGGGTTTCAATGCCGCGCTCGGCCATCACCTCGATCGGCAGGCAGCCCTCGAAATAGGGGGTATTCTCCTCCCATTCCTTGAAGCTGGTCTTCTCCCCCGCCAGCAGCTCCTCGATGAAGGCGTGATACTGCTCGCGGTTCATCGCGCAGTTGATGTAGTCCTTGCCGGTGCCGCCCGGGCCCGGCTTGTCGTAGCGCGACTGGAACCAGGCCTTCGAGAAGTCGATGCTCTCGGTGTAGATGATCGGCGCGATGGCGTCGAAGAAGGCGAGTTCGTCCGCGCCTGTCAGGTCGCCGATGATGCCGGAGAGCTTCTCCGATGTCAGCGGCCCCGTCGCGATGATGACGCTCGACCAATCCGCGGGGGGCAGGGCATCAACTTCCTCGCGCCGGATATCGACCAGCGGCTCGGCTTCCAGCGCTGCGGTAACCGCCGCGGAAAAGCCGTCGCGGTCGACGGCAAGCGCGCCGCCGGCCGGCACCTTGTGCTCATCGGCGGCAGCCAGGATCAACGATCCGGCGCGCCGCATTTCCTCGTGCAGCACACCGACGGCATTATATTCATGATCATCGGAGCGGAAGGAATTGGAGCAGACCAGTTCCGCAAGCCCGTCCGTCGCATGCGCATCGGTCTTGCGGACGGGCCGCATCTCGTGCAGCACCACGGGCACACCGGCGCGCGCCAGTTGCCAGCAGGCTTCGCTGCCCGCCAGCCCGCCGCCGATGACATGCACCGCCTCGATCCGCTCGCTCAAGATTCCGTTCCTCCGGGAATATGTGGCCAGACTGTATCCATGGACACGCCGCTTTCAACCGGAAAGGCTTGATTTCTTTAATATTAGAGGGTTGCATAGGAGCCCTCAGAGAAAAGGCGAGGCGAATGCGCCGGTGCGCGGCAAGACTTTCCGGGATTTCCGCCCTTCTGCTGTGCGCGGCCTGCATCCACGACCAGCAGGACCCGGTCACGCTTGCCCCGGATCAGGACGCCTATATCCGCTTCGACCAGCTGCTGGTCTCTGCCCGCAAGGAGCAGATTGCCGCCGACCGGGTCTATGACGGCAAGATCTACATGGATTCCGCGCTGACGCCGGCGCTGGTCTCGGTTCCGCTGGTCTACCGCGCCCGGCAATGCGGCATCGACACGGCGTCGACCCGGCCGATGCTGGAAATCTTCCTGGCGGCCAGGGGAATGCCGCAGCCGGATGTCGAAGAGTTCATGAGCTTCTACGATGCCGGGCTGGCAACACTGGCAATCCGCTCCCTGCCGGAACCCTGCGGACCGCAGGAAGCCTCGGACATCACGGCGATGTTCCAGGAATTCAACCGGATCATCGCGGAGGATGCCGCCGCACCGACATTCCCGGATACGCTGCTCGCCGACGCGGGCGAGGCGTCGACGCCCGTCATGCCGCCGGCCAACGCCATCTGGGCCGACACCCGCACCACCGGCGCCGGCGCGGCGACAAGCCGGGCGCCGCTGCCCTGGACACAGCCCGCATCGAATGCCGCCGTCCAGTCAGGGCAGGGCGAGGTGCTGCCCTGGCAGAACAGCGGCACCACGAGCTATTCCTCGTCGGCGACGAACAGCGGCTACTACAGCCGTTATGCCACGCCGGAACCCTATACCCCGCCGACACAGGCGGATGTCCGCTACGCGGTGCAGACAGATATCGGTAATGCCACCGGCGTGCCGGTCACCGAGGACCAGCAGCGCCGCGCCTCGATCGATGCGACCGGGATCGACCTTACCCCCTGGCTCCAGTGATCGCGCGCCGGTAGAGCGCCTCGAGATCGCGGGCGAAACCTTCGCCGTCGCAAAGCGGCGACGCCGCCATGCTGGCCCGGAGCGACGATCTGATCCCGGCGAGCCCGCCCGCATTGCCGGCCCATGCCACGGCCAGGTCCGCATAGTCGTCGGTCGTTGAAGCCGCAAATCCCTCAAGGCCGGCGACCGCCTGGTAGGTCAGGCTGTAGCGCGAGACGATGCTGTCGCCGGCCAGCGTCACCGTCGGCACCCCCATCCACATCGCCTCGCAGGTGACGATGGAGCCGGTCCAGGGGAAGGGGTCGAGCACGAGATCGATCTCGCCGTAATCCGCCAGCAAGTCCCGGTGTGCCCGCCGCCCCACGAGATCGATGCGCTCCTTCGCCACGCCGCCCTCCGCGAAGCGCGACAGCAGGTCCGCCCGCACGCCTGCATTGTCGAGCGAGCGGCATTGCAGGCGCAGCCGCGCATCCGGCAGGCGGATTAGGATGTCGCTCCAGGTCCGGATCACCGCATTGTTCAACTTGGCCAGCCGGTTGAAGCAGCCGAAGGTCGGGTAGCCGCGCGTCGCCATCGGCAAAGGGGTGACATCCGGTGCATCCTCGGGCGGGCGGTAACAGATGCTCGCATGGGGCAACCTGAGAATTCTCTCCGTCGTCGCCGCCGGCGCATCTTCCGGGACCAGCAGCGGGTCGGCGATGAGGTAATCGACCGCGTTGAGTCCGGTCGTGTTCCAGTAGGAGACCGGCCAGGCGGCAATCACCGGGGCCGGCTTGCGGGCAATCACGCCGAGCCGGTTGTCCCGCGTATGGCCGGAGAGATCGACCAGCAGGTCGAGGCCGTCACCGGCGATCAGCGCCGCCGTCTCGTCGTCGGAAAGGGTGGAGATATCCCGGATTGCCGCCAGTTTCGGGCGCAACCTGCCAAGCGCGCCATCCGTCGAACGGTTGTTGATGTAGAAGAATATCTCGAAGGCTTCCGTGTCATGCGCCGCGATCGCCGCCTCGCTGAGCCAGCCCGCCGGATGGTTGCGATATTAGGCCGCGAAATAGCCGATGCGGTGTTTCGTCCTGCCCGGGTCCGCCGCCGGCAGCGGGACCGGCTCCAAGCCGCGTTCAAGCCTCTCGGCACAGGCCCGGTGGTCTTCCAGGATGCGCTCAGCGCCAATCGTCGGCAGGTAGGGCAGGTTCATCAGGTGGTTGGACCAGGTCTGCGCATCGTCGGGGCGGGCCCGGAGGATGCGGGCGTAGAGGTCGGCTGCCTCGCCGCAGCGGCGCATGGCCTGCAGGTTGTTGGCCAGCGCCAGCATCGCCGGGTAATGGTCCGGCCGGATCGCGAGCGACCGGCGGAGTTCCCGTTCCGCCTCGTCGAGCAGCCACATCCGGGTCAGCAGATTGCCGTGGTTGAAGGCGATTTCCGGATGCTGCGGCATCAGTGACACCGCCCGCCGGTGCGCGGCAAGCGCGTCCTCCAGCCGGTCGAGATTTTCCAGCGCACGGCCGAGATTGCTGAGGATGGCCGGGTTGTTCGGCTCGATGGCGTCGGCCTTGCGATAGGCGGCCAGCGCCGCGTCGGCCCGGCCGCCATCGAGCAGGATGTTGGCGACGGCGTTCATCGACGGGGCGTCCAGATCGTCCCGGCCGGCGGCCTCCCCGGCAAGCGACATCGCACGCGCGGGATCGCCCCGCGCCGCACCTATCGAGGCGGTCGCCGCCATGAGGTTGCCCGTCGAGGGCGCCTCCGCCTGCAAAAGGTGCCAGTGGCGTTGCCAGCGATCCGCCAGCCCGGCGAAGGCAATGGGGATATCGGCGGCGGCCAGATTGTAGGCGGGATCTTCCTCCAGCGTCGCATTGGCCCGGTTCATCAGGGCGGTCAGCTGGCGGAACTTGTCCCATTCCGGGCGGATCGGATGTTCGGCGATGATCCTGCGGATGGCGTCCCGCGCCGCCGCATGGTCGGAGCGTCGCAACGCCGCCGCCGCCTCGCGGAACAACGCAGCGCGGCGCTCTTCGCCTGCGGTGGTGTCTCGCAGTTTTCCGGCGGCGTCACTGGTCATTCAGAAGGGCTGTCCGGCGGCGAATCGTTACGACTCAAGCCTTAGCATGAAACCGGAGCCGGTTCATGGCCGTATCGCGCGAACGCTCAGGAGAGGATGCCGTCGACGACCCCTTTCAGGCCCGAGAGGTCTTCAATGCAGCGGAACTTCTCGTGATCAACCGGCGCTTCCGCATGTTCGAGCACCCAGGTCAGACGATGCGGCACATGTACACCCCAGGCGCCGGCGCCGATCGCCGGCAGCACGTCCGACTTCATGGAATTGCCGACCATCAACGCCCGGTCAGGTCCGTCGCCATGCCGGCGGAACAGTGTCTCGTAGGTCGTCTCCACCTTCTCGGAGACGATCTCGACCGCATCGAACATTTCGCCCAAACCGCTCTGCGCCAGCTTGCGCTCCTGGTCGAACAGGTCGCCCTTGGTGATCAGCACCAGCCGAAAATTCCCTGCAAGTTCCTCGAGCGTCTCATGCGCGTGCGGTAGCGGTTCGATGGGATGGGCAAGCATCTCCTTGCCGAATTCGACGATCCGGCGGACCGCGGAAGCCGGCAGGTCGCCATCGGTGATCTCCAGCGCCGTCTCGATCATCGAGAGCGTGAAGCCCTTGATGCCGAAGCCGTAGATCCTGAGATTGCGCCGCTCCGCCTCCAGCAGCCGTTCGCTGAGATGATCGGGGTCGGCGTGGCCCGCCAGAAGCTCGACGAAGCGCGCCTCGGTCATCCGGAAGAACTGCTCGTTCTCCCAGAGCGTATCGTCGGCATCGAAGCCGATGGTGGTCAGCCTGCCCATGATTCGCTTGCCCCTGTCTGCCGCCAGGCGAGGGCGGCCAGCGTCAATCCGAGCATAACCGAGAGCGCACCGCAAACCGCGGCCCCCATCCAGCCCCACGCGGAGATGCAGACGGCATAAGCCGGGGGTCCCAGCAGCGAGCCGGCCGCACCGAACTGCGTCACGTAGCCGTTCGCCGCCGAGAGACGCTTCATTCCAGCCAGTTCGGGCAGGGAGGCGAACACGAGCCCGGCGAAGGTGCCGGACAAGATATTGAGCGCAATGGCGGCGGCAATCGTGGTGGGAAGGTGCGGCGTCTCCCGGAACACCGCGAACAGCAGTAATGCGGAAGGTACGATGGTGAGAATGGCGAGCGTCGCCGGGCGGTAACCGCGATGGAGCCACCAACCGGCACTGAGAATGCCGATGATGGTGAGAAACGACGCGGCGCCGGTCACCAGTCCGGCGGTGCCGATGGAGGTGCCGGCCTGCGTCACCAGCAATTCCGGCAGCAGTGACAGCATGCCGACTTCGAACAGGGTATAGCAGCCAAAGGCGATGGTGACGGTCAGCACCCGGCCACCGGCGACGGCCGGTACACCGGATGTGGCGTCGACGGGCGGCGTGACCACCGGGCGCAGGAAAAGCAAAAGCGCAAACGCCACCAGCGAGGGGGCCACCCAGACCATCATCGCCGCCCGCCACGAGGCGTGCTCGGCCACCGCCCCGGCGACGATTGCCCCCAGCATCAGCCCCACCGGCACGAAGCTGCTCCAGAGCGCGAGCGCAGGCCCGCGATGCCGGGGTTCCGACGCCAGCACGATCAGCACCGGCGCAGTCACCGTCACCGCCAGGTACCCCAGGCTTTCGACCATGCGCCAGACGATCAGCGTGCCGGCGGTTTCGGAAAATGCCGCACCGGCGCCACCCGTTGCCAGGAGTGCGATTCCGGCGCGAAGCAGCCTTGCATGGCCGGCACATTGGGCAAAGCCGCCGGCGACACGTCCGAACAGGGCGCCGCCGAGTTCGACCAGCGAGATGATCGCGGCGGCGACGACCAGGCTCATGGCGATGTCGCGGCCGATGGCCGGCATCAACGGCGGCATCTTGCCAAGCTGCGCCGCGGCGGCGACGCCGGTCAGGTAGTAGAGGGCGATACGGCCCCGGCTCGTCGTCATGATCCGAGAGGTTCCGAGTTGGTCGAGATCGTCGGGAAAGAGCGGAACCATGGACAGGACAACCGCTCAACGAATAAAATATTCAAGCCTTGCCCAGCGCGAGATCAGGCGTCATGCACAGGAAGATGACGATGACCGACAACGAGACCAGCGTACCGCGGAGCGGCCGTGCCATCGGGCGCTCGCTCAGGATCTGGCGTCAGTTGCACCGGGTGAAGCAATCCCACGCAGCGGAGATGATCGGTGTCTCGCAAGCGACGATTTCCCGGATCGAGAATGGCGACCATGTACCGACCGGCAGGGAACTCGGGGTAATCCGCAATCTCGTCGCCGCGCGCCTTAGCGATGCCGGTGACCGGGCGCTGGCCCAACTGGTAAGGCATTCCGCCATGGCTGTTCACCTGGTCTGCGACGACAGCCATCGGTTGCTGGCGCTGTCGCCGGGTCGTCAGCGGCAGGCAAGGGGAGATGCCCGGAACCTGATCGGCAGATCGCTCTGGCCCTGCGCCTCGCCGGAGATCGTTCGCCTGGAAAGCGAACTGGAGGATCTGGGCTGGTTCGAGCCGGCCCCCGAAGCCATTGTCCGCCGAACCAGCGCCCATCACGGCCCGTTTCTGGATATCGTCGAGAGCCGCTTTCGGGCAACCCGGATCAGGCTCTCCGACGGCAGCTATGCCCGGCTGGTGGAAACGCTGATCTGATTGGTGGCACAATCTATCCCGACCGCAGCAGACTGACCGCCGCGTCACGCTCGAACAGGTAGAGCAGTACCCGCAGCGCCTTGCCACGGTCGCTTTCGAGATCCGGGTCCCGGTCGAGAATCAACCGCGCGTCGTCCCTGGCAACGGCCATCAGGTCCGCATGCGCGGCAATGTCGGCAAGGCGGAATTCCGGCAGTCCGGATTGTCGTGTGCCGAGCAGTTCGCCCGCACCGCGCAGCCGGAGATCTTCCTCGGCGATGACGAAGCCGTCTTCCGTCTCCCGCATGGTCTGCAGGCGCTTGCGGGCCGTCTCGCCGACAGGACGGGAATAGAGCAGGATGCAGGTCGATTTCTTCGCCCCGCGGCCGATCCGTCCACGCAACTGGTGCAGTTGGGCAAGGCCGAAGCGCTCCGCATGCTCGATCACCATGATCGAGGCGTTCGGCACGTTGACCCCGACCTCGATGACGGTGGTCGCGACGAGCAGCGATATCTCGCCAGCCTGGAAGCGCGCCATCACCGCATCCTTTTCCGTCCCCTTCATGCGGCCGTGGATCAGCCCGATACGGTCGCCGAACATCGCCTTCAATACTTCGTGGCGTTCCTCCGCCGCGGCGAGATCGCTCACCTCCGATTCCTCGACCAGCGGGCAGACCCAGTAGGCTTGCGCGCCCTCGGCAATCTGGCGGCGAAGCCCGTCTACCACGTCCTCCATGCGCTCTGACGGTATGGTGATGGTATCCACGGGCAGCCGGCCCGCCGGTTTCTCGGTCAGCCGGCTCGCGTCCATGTCGCCGTAGGCGGTCAGCATGAGCGTCCGCGGGATCGGTGTCGCGGTCATCACCAGCGTGTCGGCGGCGCGTCCCTTGCGGCTGAGATCGAGGCGCTGGTGGACGCCGAAGCGATGCTGCTCGTCGATGACGATGGCGGCGAGATCGTCGAACTCGACATCCTTCTGGAACAGCGCGTGAGTTCCGACCGCGATCTTCGCCGCGCCCGAGGCCAGCCGATCCAGCACCGCCTTGCGCGCCTTGCCCTTGTCGCGGCCGGTGAGCACCACCGCCTCGATGCCGATGGCTTCGCAGATCGGTGCGATGGTTTCGAAATGCTGACGGGCGAGAATTTCCGTCGGCGCCATGATCGCGCCCTGCGCACCGGCCTCGACGGCGTTCAGCAGCATCATCAGCGCGACCACCGTCTTTCCGCTGCCGACATCGCCCTGCAACAGTCGCAGCATGCGTTCCGGCGCGCGCATGTCCTCGAGGATTTCGCGGATCGCCTCTTCCTGGCTCAGGGTCAGGGTGAAGGGGATGGCCGTGCGGGCCTTGGCGATCAGGTGACCGTCACCGGCGAGGCTGCGTCCGGCGAGCTTGCGCACGCTGCGGCGGATCAGCAGCAGGGCTAGCTGGTTGGCGAGCAACTCGTCATAGGCAAGTCTCTGGCGCGCAATGGTGCCGGGATCGAGATCCGTCAACCCGGTCGGGTTGTGCGCCAGTGTCAGCGCCGTGCGCCAGCCCGGCCATTTCTGCCGGTCGAGCCAGGCCGGGTTCTGCCATTCCGGCAGTTCGGGCGCCAGCTTCAGCGCCTGTTCCGCCGCCTTCTGCATCACCCGCCCGGTAAGGCCGGCGGTCAACGGGTAGACCGGCTCCGCTCGCATGATCTTCTCCGCCTCGGAGATCGGGCCGATATGGTCGGGATGGGTCATCTGCAGCCGGTCGTTCCACACCTCCACCTTCCCCGAGATCAGCCGTTCCTGGCCGACGGGCAGCATCCGCACGAGATAGTCGGGCTTGGCATGGAAGAAGGTGAGCTCGATATCGCCGGTATCGTCACTGGCGAACACCCGGTAGGGCTGGCGGCGGGAGCGTCCCGCGACATGCTCCGTCACGGTGACCTTGAGCGTCGCGATCCGTCCGGGTTCCGCCGCGCCAAGTTTCGGGGCATAGCGACGATCGACGATGCCGACGGGCAGGCGCAGCGCGAGATGCACCGCCTTCGGTCCTGCCACGCGCTCGATCAGGTCCGCCGTCCGCTTGCCGATGCCGGCCAGCGCGGTGATATCCTGGAACAGCGGGTAGAGAATTTCCGGGCGCATGGAACTCCAGTGCGATTGCACGGCTGACAACGGGGAGGGGAGTGGCTATATCCCCGGGGAAGGCTCCCCCCGGAAAGCATGCCAATGGATGAACAGCGGAACAACCGTCTCAAGAAGCTGCTGCACCGCAGCCGCTATCGCGGGACCAGCGAACTCGACAACCTGGTCGGCGATTTCGCCGCGGAACAACTTGATTCCATGGACGATCTGCAACTTGACCGGTTCGAGGGGCTGCTCAACGAGAACGACACCGATCTCTACAAATGGATCACCGGCGCGGCGCCCGTGCCGGAGGATGTCGACCATGACGTCATGCAGATGATGCAGGACTTTCAGAACGGATACGCTTACCGGTGAATGCCATAACCCTTCAGTCCGAAGCCAGGGGCCGCAGCCTCGTCGGCGGCGCTCCGGAAGGCTTCGATGCCTGGCTGCTCGCCGACATGGCCGCCCGCGGCGGGCAGGTGATGTTCGTCAGCCGCGACGAGGCCCGCATGGCCCGCACCGCGGACACCATCCGCTTCTTCGCGCCCGCGACCGAGATCATCGAGATCCCGGCCTGGGATTGCCTTCCCTATGACCGCCTGTCGCCGAAACCCGACGTCGCCGGCAGACGGGTCGCCGGGCTGGTGCGGCTTGCCGCCCTCGGCGACCGCCCGGCGGTGATCCTGACCACCACGTCGGCCGCCCTGCAGCGCGTGCCGATGAAGAAGGCGCTGACCGGCCGCCGGCTGGCGCTCGCCCCCGGCTCCTCGATCCGGGTCGAGAAGCTGATCTCGTTTCTCGAGACCAACGGTTTCCACCGCACCGACACGGTAATGGAGACCGGTGAATACGCTGCACGCGGCGGTATCGTCGACATCTTCGCCCCCGGCGCCGATCGGCCGGCACGCCTCGATTTCTTCGGTGACGATATCGAGGACATGCGGAGCTTCGATCCCGAAAGCCAGCGCACCATCGACAAGTTGCCGCGCCTCGAACTGCACCCGGTCAGCGAGGTGGTGCTGGATGAGGAGAGCATCGCGCGCTTCCGCACCGGCTACCGCGAGCGATTCGGCGCGGTCGGCCCGGAAGACCAGCTCTACCTCTCGGTCTCCGAAGGCCGTCGCCATATGGGGATGGAACACTGGTTGCCGCTGTTCCACCCGGCACTGGAGACGATTTTCGATTACGCGCCGGGCGCGGCACTGTTCCTCGACAGCCAGATCGACGCCTCCGTCGAGGCGCGGTTGGAACAGATTGCCGAGTATTTCCATGCCCGCGACGAGATGCGCGGCTCGCGCGTCATGCAGGACGCGCCCGACTACAAGGCGCTGCATCCGGAGACCCTCTATATCGGTCCGGACGACTGGCGCCATTTGCTGGCCGACAAGAAGGCCCGCACCTTCTCGCCGTTCGACGCGGCGGGCGCCGAGGATGCCGGCGGCCGGCCGGGCAGGGATTTCGCCGACATCCGCAGCCAGCCGGGTGTCAGTGTCTACGAAGCCTTCATCGATCACGCGAAGGAGCTTTCCGCGAAAAGCATACGGGTGATGCTCGCCGTGCATGGCGTCGGCTCCGGGGAACGCCTCGCAACGGTGCTGCGCGAGCACGGGGCGCCGGATGCGATGTTCGTCGACAGCCTTGCCGAGGCGGAAGCCTTGCCGGCGGGCACCATCCCGATGACGCTGCTCGCCCTCGACCACGGCTTTGCAGCCCCCGGTTTCGCGATCGTCTCCGAGCAGGACATGCTCGGGGAACGGTTCGCGCGACCGGCCCGCAAACGCAAGGCGGAGCAATTCATCTCCGATGCCGGCGCGCTGAGCGAGGGCGATCTCGTCGTTCATGTCGACCACGGCATCGGCCGCTACGAGGGCCTCGAGACAATCACCGCCGCCGGCGCGCCACACGATTGCCTGCGCCTCGTCTACCAGGGCGGCGACAAGCTCTACGTGCCGGTCGAGAACATCGAGATGCTGTCGCGCTTCGGCTCGGAAGAGGGGCTGGCGCTTCTCGACAAGCTCGGCGGCGCCGGTTGGCAGGCCCGCAAGGCCAAGCTCAAGCAGCGAATCCGTGACATGGCGGAACAGCTGATCCGCATCGCCGCCGCCCGAAAGCTGAAGACCGCGCCCGGCTTCGAGGCGCCGGAAGGGGCCTATGACGAGTTCTGCGCCCGTTTCCCCTACGAGGAAACGGAGGACCAGGCCGGCGCCATCCACGACGTGCTCTCCGACCTTGCCGCCGGTCGGCCGATGGACCGGCTGGTCTGTGGCGATGTCGGCTTCGGCAAGACGGAGGTCGCCCTGCGCGCCGCCTTTGTCGCCGCCATGAGCGGCTGGCAGGTGGCGGTCGTCGTGCCGACGACATTGCTGGCGCTGCAGCATCACAAGACCTTCGCCGACCGCTTTCGCGACCTCCCGGTCAGGGTGGCGCAGCTTTCACGCCTCACTACCACCACCGATGCCAAGCGCATCCGGGAGGAGATGTCGGACGGCAAGGTCGACATCGTCGTCGGCACCCATGCGCTGCTGTCGAAGAACATCGCCTTCGCCAATCTCGGCCTGCTGATCGTCGACGAGGAGCAGCATTTCGGCGTCGCCCACAAGGAGCGGCTGAAGCAGCTCAAGGCCGATGTGCACGTGCTGACGCTGACCGCGACCCCGATCCCGCGCACGCTGCAGCTGGCGCTGACCGGCGTTCGCGAACTCAGCGTCATCGCGACGCCGCCGGTCGACCGCCTGGCGGTACGCACCTTCATCCTGCCTTATGACCCGGTGGTGGTTCGCGAAGCCATCCAGCGCGAACTGCATCGCGGCGGGCAGGTGTTCTATGTCTGCCCGCGCATCGGCGACATGGACCGGCTGGTCGGGCGACTGCGCAAGCTGGTGCCGGATGTCCGCCTCGCCATCGCCCACGGCCAGATGGGCGGGCGCGAGCTCGAGGACGTGATGCAGGCCTTCGCGGAAGGCCGCTTCGACGTGCTGATCGCGACCAACATCATCGAAAGCGGGCTCGACCTGCCGAACGTCAACACCATGGTGATCCACCGCGCCGACATGCTGGGCCTCGCCCAGCTCTACCAGCTGCGCGGTCGTATCGGGCGTTCGAAAATCCGCGCCTATGCCTACCTGACGGTCCCCGACGACCACAAGATCACGCCGACGGCGGAGCGGCGGCTGCATGTCATGCAGACGCTGGATTCGCTCGGCGCCGGCTTCAGCCTCGCCAGCCACGATCTCGACATCCGCGGCGCCGGCAACCTGCTCGGAGAGGAGCAGTCAGGCCACATCAAGGAGGTCGGCATTGAACTCTACCAGCAGATGCTGGAGGAGGCGGTGGCCAACATCCGCGATGGCGGTGACATGGCCGGGGATGACAGCAAGGAATGGTCGCCGGCGATCTCCATCGGCACGCCGGTGCTGATCCCGGAAGCCTATGTGCAGGATCTCGGCCTCCGGCTCGGGCTCTACCGCCGCATGGCGACGCTGGCCGACGAGGCGGAATCGGAGAACTTCGCCGCCGAACTGATCGACCGTTTCGGCAAGCTGCCGGACGAGGTGGAGAACCTGCTGAAGGTCCTCTCGATCAAGCGCACCTGCAAGCAGGCGAACATCGAGAAGCTGGATGCCGGGCCGAAGGGCGCGGTGATTTCCTTCCGGGGCAATTCGTTCGACAACCCGGCCGGGCTCGTCGGCTTCATCTCGCAGCAGACCGGGGCAGCGAAGCTGCGCCCGGATCACAAGCTGGTGGTGATGCGCGCCTGGGAACGCGAGGAAGACCGCATTCGCGGCGTCACGCGGCTGGTGCGCGACTTGGCGGCGATCGCCGAGGGTTAGCGGGTGTACTCAGACGCTCTGCGCGTCGAGCCCGGCCTCAGAGGCCGCGGTCTGGAACATGCGTCGCAGAACCTCGGCTTCCTGGGCGCCGGCGATGGCATACTTGTTGTCGAGGATGAAGCAGGGTACCCCGGTCACGCCGAGCCGGTGCGCTTCCGCGTTCTCGCGGTAGATGTCCGCTCGGTCCTGGTCGCCCGACAGGTAGTCATGGAGTTTCTCGCGGTCGAGGCCGGCCGTCTCGCCGATTTCCGTCAGCACCTCGATATCGCCGATATCGCGCCCTTCGAGGAAATAGGCCTCGAACAGGATCTCCACCAGCTTCTCGGTCACCGCCTGGTCGCCCTCGCGTTCGCTGAAACGGATGAGCCGGTGGGAATCGACGGAATTCGGGGTGCGCTTGATGTCATCGAACTTGAAATCGATTCCCGCGGCCTCGCCGGTGCGGCGAATGGTGTCGTAGATGCGTTCTGCGCGGTGTTCGCCGCCGAACTTGCGCGACAGGTACTCCTGCCGGTCCATGCCGCCATCCGGCATGTCCGGATTGAGCAGGAAGGGCCGCCAGCTGATCTCTACCGGCTGGCCGAGACTGCCTTCAAGCGCTTCCTCGAGCCGGCGCTTGCCGATGAAGCACCAGGGACAGATCGTGTCGACGACGATATCGAGTTTCATGACTGGATTCCTTCGATTTCGCCCCTTCACGTGGTGTCGGGGCGCCCGGGGTCAAGCCCGCGGCATTTCCATCAGGCGGGAGAGGCCCGGCCGAGCAATCCGCTGGCGCTGTCATCGGGCCGGAGGGCGGCGATGCCGGCGATCAGGTCGACCGCCACCGGCTTGTAGACGTCGTAGACCGCCATGTCGGTATTCAGCACGACCCCGAGAATGCGGTCACGGACGATCTCCGCCTCGTGGATCGGGGTGTTCGGCAGCACGATGGTGAATTCGTCGTGCTCGCTGCGGGCCACCAGGTCCTCGGCGCGCAACAGGTGGGCGATCCATTGCGCGGCCTGCTGGAGGGCGTGGTAGAGGCCGGGCAGGGGAAACTCGTCCGACATCTCGTCGTAATTAGCGATCCTGAAGCGGATCACCGAGAGCGAATGGCGCATCGCCTTCGAGGTGCCGACCGCAGAAGACAGGTGCTCGGCCAGGAATTCCGGAGAGTAGGTCCAGGTCAGCGGATCGACGGTATCGTCGACCATGGTGCGTCGCAACGAGCGGTCGAACCTCGAGCGGAGCCGGAAGTTCCGTTCCCGCGCGGCGGAGAGAAACTTCCAGACCGCCTTGTCGCCGTAGCGGAAGACCACCTGGGTGGCGCCGGCGCCGTACAGCGCGGAATCAACCTGACGCTCGCCGCTCGTCGCGGCAATGATCGGCAGGTGAAACAGGCGGGGGTGGTTGCGGATACGACGGCAGAAATCCTCCCAGTCGACCTCGCGGTCCGTGGCGTCGAACAGCAGCGCGTCGTATTTTCCCGAACTCAGTCGCTGTTCGGCATCGACGGGATCGGCGGTGACCTCGCAATCGTCGCCGCTGTCCATCTCTTCCGCCAGACCGTCGCCCTTTACGGTCTCGACGATGAGCAATTTCGGGCGATGATCTTCCTCCGGCGGGAGCGGCACGCTCTCCGGGTCGAGGTGGAACCGCCGCGCGACGCTGAACCGCCGCCACATCTCGCCATAGAGCGTCGAGAGGCGGACCAGCGGCCTGGTGCGCGCCAGGATCGCGATCTCCTCCTCCTCGCCGAAGAACAGTTCGTCCGCACCCGCGGAGGTCGCCGCAAGGTAGGCATCGGCATCGGTCGTATTGCAGAGCCAGACGACCGGCGTCGGGGCGGTGTTCTGGGTGCCGTTCACCAGCCGGGTGAAGCTTTCCCGGTTGCCCTGCCGCAGGTAATCGGCGACCAGCACGAGATCCGGGCGGTTCTCCGCGACCGAGCCGAGACCGGCGCGCTCGGATGTCACGAAGAACACACCGTCTCGTTCGCCGGCGATGATGGTGGCGAGACGTTCCATTTCGGAACTGCGCTCACCGACGCAAAGGACGTTTGCTCTTCTGTTCATTGACTCATTTTGCGCAAATCCCCGGGCTAAATCCAAGTAGAATGATGACGGGTGCAAATTTCACTGTTACTGGTCCTCGAACGCAGAGGAATAACGGAAAGTGCGCCGGATGACACCGTGCCTGCTCGTGGTCGAGGACGACAGGGAGTTGATGCCGCTGCTGCATCTCTCGCTGGTCGATATCGGCGGACTGTCGATGCATCCTTGTTATGACGGTGCAGGCGCACTTGCCGCGCTCGATGGCGGGCTGAACCCGGACCTTGTCCTGCTCGATCTCAACCTGCCGGACATGGACGGCGCGGACCTGCTCTGGGAAATCAGGGCGCGCGGTCACCCGACGTTGCCGGTGGTCTTCCTGACCGGAACGACAGGCAAGGATGTCATCGCCAGGCTGCACTCGCTCGGCGCCGCCGGCGTGCTCGCAAAACCGTTCGACCCGCAGACGCTGGCGCAGGAAGTCGGGCAGTTCATTCCAGAGTAGCTTCCGACGCTGGCCGGAGCATGTCTGCTATCGGTTTGCCGACCGCGCCGCTTCTTCCTAGAATCCCTGCCAGGTCGAATCCCTTCTCGGACGAGCGGCTGGGACATTCTACCAGTTCATCCATTTTTGATCAGGCAAGGAAATCCGCAAATGCAGACTGCTGCAGCCTATATCGGCGCCGCCCTCGCGGAAATTGCCGGCTGTTTCGCATTCTGGATGTGGATTCGTCTCGATAAATCCGCCTGGTCGACGATACCCGGGCTGATCTCCCTTAGCCTGTTTGCCTACCTGCTGACGCTGGTCGAAAGCGATGCCGCCGGACGGGCCTATGCGGCCTATGGCGGTGTCTATATCGCGAGTTCGCTGATCTGGCTCTGGCTTGTCGAAGGCGCCCGACCGGACCGGTGGGACGTAATCGGGGCCTGCATTTGCCTTGCCGGAGCGGCCGTCATCATTGCGGCGCCCCGGTCACCGGTCTGATCCAAAGCATACAGCGCGGCCCGGAAACGATAGGCCTATGCTATAGCGGAAAATAGTTGTTCCTGTTTTGTTCTTTACTCGGATTCGAACTTGGGCTAGTCTTCCGTCTCCAGTGAACAGGAGGCTCGACATGAACTTGATCAACCGTTCGGAAATGCTGCTCGGCGCAATCTCTGTCGCCGCCGGTTTCACCCTGATGATGAGCGTCTTCGCCTATGGCTGGCTGATGGCCTTCCGCGTCATCGCGGCCTGAGGATCCAGTCCGCCGTTCGACAGCACCACTTGCCGGACAATCTTTTCCCGATTTACGACCCTTTGTTGC
>JAVKCR010000436.1:0-5102 GCA_040222645.1 Rhodospirillales bacterium | reverse complement strand
TCCTGATCGTCAGCCATGACCGCGCCTTCCTGCGTCGGCTGACCCGCCAGACCCACTGGCTCGACCGCGGCCGTATCCGCCCCGCCCCGACCGGCTTCGACGGCTTCGAGGAATGGATGGAAGCCGAGATGGAGCGCGAGGAGACCGAAGCCCACAAGCTCGACCGCAAGATCGCGCGCGAGACCCATTGGCTGCATCGTGGCGTGACCGCCCGGCGCAAGCGCAACATGGGCCGGCTGCGCCGCCTGCAGGATCTGCGGCAGGAACGCGCCGACCGCCGCCTGCCGACCGGCCAGGCCAGCATAACCGCCGTCTCCGGCGAGAATTCCGGCAAGATGGTGTTCGAGGCCGAGGCCATCTCGAAGAGCTACGGCGAGCGGCCGATCCTCTCCGGCTTCTCGACCCGCATCCTGCGCGGCGACCGGGTCGCCATCGTCGGGCGCAACGGCGCCGGCAAGACGACCTTGCTGAAGCTGCTGCTGGGCGAGATCACGCCCGACAGCGGCAAGATCCGTCAGGGCACCCGGCTCGACATCGCCTATATCGACCAGCGGCGCGACGCGCTCGATCCGGCGAAGACGCTGTGGGATACGCTCTGCGATGCCGGCGGCGACCAGATCGACGTGCGCGGCACGCCGCGGCACGTGGTCTCCTACCTTCGCGACTTCCTGTTTGACGAACGCCAGGCCCGCTCGCCGGTCGGCGCGCTGTCGGGCGGCGAACGCAACCGGTTGCTGCTGGCCAAGCGGCTGGCCCGGCCGGCCAATCTGCTGGTGCTCGACGAGCCGACCAACGATCTCGACATGGAAACCCTCGACCTGCTCGTCGAGGTGCTGTCGGATTATGACGGCACGCTGCTGCTGGTCAGCCATGACCGAGATTTCATCGACCGGCTGGCGACCTCCACCATCGCCTTCGAGGGCGACGGGCGGGTGCAGGAATATCCCGGCGGCTACAGCGACTACTTGATCCAGCGCGCCCCGGTCGCCGATGCCCGGCGCGAGAAGGCCGACGCCAGGAAGGACGCCCCGCGCCCGGCAGTCAAACCCGCCAAGCTCGGCTACAAGGAGCAGCGCCGGCTCGATACCCTGCCGGGCGAGATCGCGAAGCTCGATGCCGCGATCGCGAAGTTCGAGGCGACACTCGCCGATGCCGGCCTGTTCGCCCGCGACCCCGCCCGTTTCAACAGCGCGGTTGCGAGTCTGGAGCAGGCGCGTTCAGATAAGGACGGGCTTGAGCAAGAGTGGCTGGAACTCGAGATGAAGCGTGAGCAACTGGCCGAGGACAGGGAGGCGTGAACCTTCGCCATATCGCGATGGCGCTCTGCGTCATGCTGATCTGGGGAGTAAATTTCGCGGTGGCGAAGGTCACGGTGGGCGAGATGCCGCCGCTGATGGTCAACGCCATCCGTTTCGGGCTGGTGGCGATCATCCTCGTGCCCTGCGTGAAGATGCCGCGCGACAAGCTGGTCGACATCCTCATCCTCGCCACCATCATGGCGCCCTTCCATTTCGGCCTGATGTTCATCGGCCTGACCGGCTCGGACGCCGCCGCGGCCGCCATCGCGATGCAGCTGTCGGTGCCCTTCGCGGCGCTGATGGCGAGTTTCTATTTCCATGACCGGCTCGGTCGCCAGCGCGCAATCGGCATGGTCGTCGCCTTCGCCGGCGTCGTGGTGCTGGCGGGCGAGCCGAAGATGGACGGCGAATTGCTGATGCTGGGCCTGATCGTGCTGTCGGCGGCGATGTGGGGGGTCGGCAATATCCAGATCAAGCGGATCGGCGACATCAATCCCTTCGCGCTGTCCGCCTGGATGGCGCTGTTCGCCGCGCCCGAACTGCTGGTGCTGTCGCTGCTGCTCGAACATGATCATTGGCATGCCATCACGGCGGCGAACTGGACGGCCTGGGGCGGTATCCTCTACATGGCGGTGCTCGTCGCCATCGTCTCCTATGCCATGTGGTATCACCTGCTGCGCACCTACCAGGTCAACCAGGTGGTGCCGTTCAGCCTGCTCGGGCCCGTGTTCGGGGTTGCAGCCGGCATCGTGCTGCTCGGCGAGGCGGCGACTTGGCAGAAGCTGGTCGGCGGCGCCATCACCGTCTCCGGCGTGGCGATGATCTCGCTCTACCGCCCGCCGCCGAAACCCGTTCCCGACGAGAACCGGGCGGAAGGCTGAAACGACCATGCAGATCATCGAGCTGCCGTCGCCCAATCACGGACCCCGCCGCGACGACGCGCCGGTCGACATGCTGGTCGTCCATTACACCGACACCCGCGATGCGGAGGAGGCGCTGGCCATCCTCACCGACCCGGCCGCCGAGGTCAGCGCCCACTACCTGGTCGACGAGGACGGGTCGATCCACCGCCTGGTCGCCGAGGACCGCCGGGCCTGGCATGCGGGTATCGGCTTCTGGCGCGGGCATTCCGACGTCAATTCACGGTCGATCGGCATCGAGCTGGTCAATCCGGGGCTGCGCTACGGCTACCGGCCCTTCGCCGAACGGCAGATGGACGCCTTCGCCGAACTGGCGCTCGACATCCTCGCCCGCAACCCGATTCCGCCGCGCAACGTGGTCGGCCATTCCGACATCGCCCCCGACCGCAAGCTCGATCCCGGCGAACTGTTCGACTGGCGGGGCATGGCGGAGAAGGGAATCGGCCTCTGGCCGCCGGAACGGCTCGGCGGGTCGATGGAGATGCTGTCGGCTTACGGCTATTCGTCGCGGCCCGGCGTGATCGCCGCCTTTCAGCGGCATTTCCGACCCGAGAAGGTCACCGGCATCGCCGACGGCCAGACGCTGGCCCGCCTCGCCGGGCTGATGGAACTCGTCGGCGCGGACTGACGCCGCGCCAGGGTCATGAACTGTCGGTATCGATTTCCGACTTCAGCCAGTCGAAGAAGGCGCGGATAGGCGGCTCGTCCCGGCGCTGCTTCTCGCACAGCGCGGAAAAATAGAGCCCGGACCGGATGGAAAGCTCGAAAGGCGCCACCAGCCGACCGGCGGCGATATCCTCTGACGCGAGGTGACGGCGCCCGAGCACCACGCCGCCGCCGCTGATCGCCGCATCGAGCGCGTGGTCCGCCTGGTTGAAGTCGACGCCGCGGTCCGGGTCGATGCCGCTCACCCCGGCGGCGGCCAGCCATTCGCGCCAGCCCGGCGCGTCCGGTGCGAAGCTCCAGGATTCATCGCGGATCAGCTTGTGCCGGGCGAGGTCGGAAGGCGTCTCCAGCGGCGCCGATCCCCGGAGCAGCGACGGCGCGCACATCGGCGTCACTTCCTCCTCGAACAGGCGCAGGCAGTGGAGACCGGGATAATCGCCCCTGCCGAACCGGATCGCGATGTCGACATCCTCGGTGGCGAGATCGAGCGGCCGCATGCTTGCCCAGAGGCGGATCTCGATATCCGGCCATTCGGCCATGAACCGCACCAGCCGCGGCGCCACCCATTTCGCCGTGAAGGAGGGCCCGGAGGTGACCACCAGCCCGTCGCGGCGGGCGGGCTTGCGCATGATCTTTGCCGCCTCCTGCAACTGGTCGAACCCGGCCCGGATTTTCGGCAAGGCCAATTGTCCCGTCTCGGTCAGCAGGACGGCTCTGTTCCGACGTTCGAACAGCTTCACGCCCAGGATATCCTCGAGATTGCGGATCTGGTAGGAGAGCGCGGCCGGCGTCACCGCCAGTTCTTCCGCGGCCTTGGCGAAACTCAGGTGGCGGGCGGCCGCCTCGAAAGCGCGGAGCGCATTCAGCGGGGGCAGGCGATCAGGCATCTTTTGCACAAATAAAACTTAACCGAACCACAAGAATAACCCGTTTGTCGCGGAAGACAAACCGGTCCACATTCCGGACAACGGAAGGAGCCGCCGGACGCCCGGCGATCCGATACAGGAGTTCAAACCATGACCTATAAGAATGACGTGATGGAGCAGAGAAATCTCGAGGCCCTGATGGCCCGTGGCCGCAGCGAGCGCTCGAAGGTGCTGCACGGTTTCCTCAGGTCCGCCGCCCGCGCTGTCGGCAGATTCTTCGGCGGCCAACGTAGGCACCAAAAGGGACTCGGTGCGGGCACGGCCTGACCGGTAGATCATCTCCTCGTCCTGAACCGAGTTCAGGATGAGGGAGAAGAGAAAGACGTCTCCCCCTCCCACTCCAAACAGAAAGGGCGCTCCCGCAAGGGAGCGCCCTTTTCCATTGCCGTCTGTCCGGTTCGCCGTCAGGCGAGGTCGCCGGCCAGTTCCGCACGCACCGCTTCCGGCAGCACCGCCATGTGCATGTAATTCTCGTGGGCGGCGCCGACGATGACCTGGGTGCCCTCCCTCTTGAATTTCGCCGCCTGGTCGTCGGTGAAGCGGAAATGCAGGAAATGCACCGCCGAGGTCTTGCCGTCGGCAGTGGTGCGCTCGACATCCTGTTCAGGCTCGGCCTTGATGGTCTCGCCGTCGAAGGAGATGGTGATGGTGTCCTCGACCCAGCCGAGCCGCTTCAGCGTGTTGCGCCGGCGCACCTCGTCCTCGATCTCGAACATCAGGGTGCAGACCAGGTTGCGGCCCTTCGGGATCAGCGGGTTGTAGGCCTCGAGCTCGTCCTTGAGCTGGTCCTCGCCACCCTTCTCGATATAGAGCATCTCGTGGACCTGGTGCCACATGGTTTCGTAGGATTCGAAGTAGAAGGTGGCGAAAGGCCCAAGCGCCAGGCGGCGCAGCTTCTTGCGCCGGGTGATCTCCTGCCGACGCTGCTTGCGCTCCGCGCCATACTCGCTCATCGGCATGATGTCGGCGGCGGTGATCTCGATCTTCTTAACCATCATTCTGGAATCCTTTCCTGTCTGGCCCGGTCCGCGTCGCTCACAGCCCGTAGGCGCGGGCGAAGATCTGGATCGGATGCAATGATTTCTCCGGCACGTCCGGATCCCCGTCCTTCCGGATCGCCTCCATACCCTGCAGGATATGGGCGCCGGCGAGCGGGCATTCGCTCGAGACGTAGGTCTTGTTGTTCTTCAGCGCGGCGCGCGCCACCGGCTTGCCGATCTTCAGCGCGATGTCGAAATTGTCCTTCATCACGCCCCAGGCACCGCCATGGCCGGAGCAGCGTTCGATCACGG